>CALXAZ010000119.1 GCA_944386395.1 uncultured Clostridia bacterium | reverse complement strand
AACCTTTTGATAACGCGCGACCTGACCTCGCATACTCTATGGGAATTTGAATATCTCCTCCTGCTCTCAAAGAATAATCCACTCTCAAGCAAAGCCGAGGTGAGAACTGACGATCTTTCGGGATATGTAGAGATAACTCACGGAGATATATCGGTTCCGTCTTCACCATTTAAAGATAATAGTAGGGAAAATGGGAAAAAGAAAATATATGTATATGAACGCGGAAGCCAGTTTAGTCTGCTATGCGACATTCCGGATACATATATGTGGGTCTCGCCAGTTACAGATATTATGCTTGATAAATACCAGCTGGTCCAGCGAAGATGCTCTGATGAAACTTCAAAATATAGAGATGTCATCATATACCCAAGAGGATACAGGTTATCAGAGCTTGACCGCAAATTTATATCAGAGGTGTCTTCGGTCCGAGACGAACTATCCACGAAGACTTATAATTAATTCAAAGCATATCGATATGCACATATCGATATGCTTTTTTTATATTACTCAAATCGATAAAAATATATTAAAATAAAAACCAGAAAAGGAGGTGTAAAAATGAACGCCAACGGAACCGGAGGAATATCAAAACAGACGCTGCGCAGGCTTCCCCTGTATCTTAATTGTTTAAAGAGCAGGCTGCAAAGTGGACATGTCACGGTTTCTTCCAACGACATAGCAACTCTGCTGGGTTTGAATCAGGTGCAGGTCAGAAAAGATCTGGCTTCAGTCAGCTCCGGAGGAAAGCCGAAGGTCGGATATGTGACTCAGGAGCTTATCAGCGATATTGAAAACTTTCTTGGATATAATAACGTAGATAGCGCGATACTCGTGGGGGTAGGTCAGTTAGGCAGAGCTCTTCTCTCATACAGCGGATTTAGTAAATGCGGAGTAGAGATAGTAGCAGCATTTGATTCAAGCGAACAGGTAGTAGACAGAATAGTTTCCGGAAAGCGCATTTTACCTCTGGAAAAGCTTATAAACCTGTGCGACAGGATGCAAATCCATATTGGAATAATTACTGTCCCCGAGGACAGTGCCCAGGAAGTGTGCGACTGGATGATAAGGGGCGGGATAAAAGCAATATGGAATTTTGCGCCGGTGCATCTGAAGGTCCCCAAAGATGTGATAGTACAAAATGAAAACCTTGCGGCTAATCTCGCCGTGTTATCGCGGCAATACGCAGAAAGCTTAAAGTAAGCATCATAATATGATGTGAATTATATTAGGAGGAACGTTATGGCAGCCGAAAAAAACACAAAGCCCGCCGAGACAAATGTACAGGAAATGATAGATACACTTGTCAAAAAGGCAGAAAAAGCCCTGGAAGCCTATATGAAGCTAGACCAGGAAAAAGTGGACGAGATTGTACATGCAATGACACTTGCCGGTCTCGATAAGCATCTCTATCTGGCAAAGCTCGCTTATGAAGAGACGGGGCGCGGCGTTGTCGAGGACAAGGTCATCAAAAACATGTTTGCCACAGAGTATATCTGGCACAGCATCAAAGATCAGAAAACAGTAGGTATTATTGACGAAAATGACCTCGAAGGCTATGTTGAAGTAGCAGAGCCTGTCGGAATCGTTGCAGGAGTAACTCCGGTTACAAACCCCACCTCTACCACGATATTTAAGTCTCTTATATGTGCAAAAACACGCAATCCAATAATTTTTGGTTTCCATCCTTCCGCACAGAAATGTTCTGTAGAGGCAGCCAAGATCATCAAAGAAGCTGCCATCAAGCATGGCGCTCCAGAGGATTGCATCCAGTGGATAGAAACCCCATCGACCGAAGCCACAGCGACTCTTATGAATCATCCGGGCGTATCTCTCATTCTTGCGACCGGAGGCTCCGGAATGGTAAAGGCTGCATACAGCGCGGGTAAGCCGGCTCTCGGCGTTGGTCCCGGAAATGTACCCTGCTATATCAACAAGAATGTCAACGTAGGTCGCGCATGCACAGACCTTATTATCTCAAAGACATTTGACAATGGTATGATATGCGCCTCCGAACAGGCTGTTATTGTTGACAAGGAAATACAGAATGAATTTGAAACCTATATGAAAGCAAACAACTGCTATTTCCTCAACAAGGAAGAGGCCGAACTTGTTTCCAAATATGTTATCAATACAGAGAGAATGGCTGTTAACTCTGCCGTCGTAGGTAAGCCCGCGGAAGAAATTGCAAAGAATGCCGGTGTTACCGTTCCAAAGGGTACAAAGATACTCATCGCAAGGCTTCCGAAGCCCTCTCGCGAATATCCGCTTTCTCTTGAAAAGCTCTCTCCTGTTCTTGCATACTTTGTCTGCAAAGACTCTGAGCAGGGATTTGCATATGCAAAAGAAATGCTTGAGCTCGGCGGTCTTGGTCACTCTGCTGTCATCCACTCAGATGACGAAGCGCTCTGCGTAAAATATGGCGAGGAAATGAAGGTTGGTCGTGTTATTGTAAATTCTCCGTCCTCTCAGGGAGCTATCGGCGATATCTACAACACAAATACTCCTTCGCTTACTCTCGGCTGCGGATCGTTTGGGCGTAATTCCACAACTTCCAACGTCTCCTCGGTCAACCTTATAAACAAAAAACGTATCGCGAAGAGGAGAGTCAATATGCAGTGGTTTAAAATTCCGCCGAAGATATACTTTGAGAAGGGCTCTGTGCAGTATCTTGAAGCTATGCCAAACATCAGCCGCGCTTTCATCGTAACGGATGAGACAATGGTTAAACTTGGATATATAGACAAAGTTCTCTATTACCTTAGAAAGCGTAAGCAGTACTGCCACTGCGAGATATTTACAGAGGTTGAGCCCGATCCGTCGGTTGAAACAATCAAACGCGGAGTGCAGTCGATGAACAACTTTAACCCTGATGTTATTATTGCCCTAGGTGGTGGTTCAGCCATTGATGCGGCAAAGGGTATGTGGCTGTTCTACGAAAATCCGGACACAGATTTTGATGGTCTGCGTCAGCGCTTCCTCGATATCCGCAAGAGGGCTTTTTCCTTCCCGAATCTTGGTCAAAAGGCTCAGATGGTCGCTATTCCGACAACATCCGGAACAGGCTCAGAAGTTACATCTTTCTCGGTCATTACCGACAAAGCAAATGGCAACATCAAGTACCCGCTTGCCGATTATGAGCTTACCCCGGACGTGGCTATTATCGATCCTCAGTTTGTTTCCACGATGCCAAAGTCGATAACTGCTGATACCGGACTGGATGTTCTCACCCATGCCCTGGAGGCCTATGTCTCAATTCTCGCTTCCGATTATACAAATGCGCTTGCTTTAAAAGCTATTGCGCTTGTCCTGCATTATCTGCCGCGCAGCTATGATAACCCGAACGACGAGGTTGCCCGTGAGAAGATGCACAATGCGTCCTGCATTGCAGGTATGGCTTTCTCCAATGCTTTCCTCGGTCTGAACCATTCAATGGCTCATAAGCTCGGCGGTGAGTTCCACATCCCGCACGGACGTGCAAACGCAGTTTTGCTCCCGCATGTTATTGCCTATAACGCTCAGAAGCCTACAAAGTTTGCAATATGGCCGAAATATGGCGAGTTCAAGGCAGATTATAGATATGCTCAAATATCCAGATACCTCAACCTTGGTGGCAATACCGAGGAAGAGCAGATCCAGAGCCTTATAAGAACTGTAAAAGATCTTATGAAGCGCGTTAATATCCCGATGTCTATCAAAGACTGCGGCATAGATGAAAGCACATTTATGGCGGCTATCCCTGGGCTTGCCGAGCGTGCATTTGAGGATCAGTGCACAACTGCAAACCCGCGTTATCCGCTTATCTCTGAAATCGAAGAACTCTACCGCAAGGCATATTACGGCGAATAATCAAATATTTCATCAATCTATAATTTACCCATCCCGCAAATATGCGGGATGGGTAAAACTTACAACGCACTGAAAAGGAGTTTACATAATGAATATAAGCGTATGTGTAGGAAGCTCTTGCCATCTCAGAGGTTCATACGATATAATCGAGCTCATGAAAAAAAATATTGAAAAATATGGTCTCGAGGATACTGTTAATCTCGGTGCTGCGTTCTGTCTTGGTAAGTGTACAAATGGCGTCTCTATAAAAATTGACGACGATATAATTTGCGGCGTTTCTCCTGAGAATTTTGACGAAATATTCAAAAAATACGTTTTAAAAGGCTAAGGGGGGAACATTAAATGTCAGACTGCTTAAAGCTTAAAAAAGCAAACTGTAAAAACTGTTATAAATGTATCCGCCATTGCCCGGTAAAATCGATACGTTTTTCAAACAATCAGGCAAATATTGTAGAAGACGAGTGTATTCTTTGCGGAAAGTGCTTTATCATATGTCCTCAGAATGCAAAAGAAATACGCAATGACGTAGGAGTAGTAAAAAGCTTCCTGGAAGATGGAAACACTGTAGTTGCAAGTATCGCACCATCGTTTATTGCAAATTATGAAGGAACCGGGATTAAAGGAATGGAAGATGCCCTTAAAAAGCTTGGTTTTACCGCTGCTGAGGAAACAGCTCTTGGGGCAACAGTAGTAAAGTCAAGGTATGACGAAATGGTTAAAGAGGGAAAACAAAACGTAATTATCTCCTCCTGCTGCCATACTGTAAATACCCTTATCCAAAAGCATTATCCTGAAGCACTTCCAAGCCTTGCCCACATTCTTTCTCCTATGCAAGCTCATTGCACTAGCATAAAAGAGCGTTATCCGGGCGCTAAGACTGTGTTTATCGGTCCATGTATCTCAAAGAAAGCGGAGGCTGAACAGTATCCAGGTATTGTCGATTGCGTCCTAACCTTTGAAGAGCTGACTGAATGGCTCAACGAAGAAAACATACAAATCGAGAAAAACATTGACACCACAGAAGAAAGCCGAGCACGTCTTTTCCCGACAACAGGCGGGATTCTTCGTTCTATGTTCTGTGAGAACGATGACTATAGCTATATGAGCGTAGACGGTGTTGAAAACTGCATAGAGGTTCTCAAGGATGTTATTGCAGGCAATCTTGGAAAATGCTTTATAGAGATGTCTGCCTGTGTTGGTAGCTGTATTGGAGGTCCTGCAATGGATGCCAATAAGCGTTCCCCGGTACGTGACTTTATGGCTGTTGACAGATATTCCGGAAAGAAAGACTTTAATGTCAAAAAACCGGACAATGATAAGCTGAAAAAGGATATGACCTTTGTCGGCGTTACCAATTATATGCCAGGAAGTAAAGCTATTGAGGAAATACTCCACAAAATGGGCAAGATGACCCCAGAACAAGAGCTCAATTGCGGAAGCTGCGGATACGACACCTGCCGCGAAAAAGCAATAGCTGTATATCAAGGCAAGGCAGATCTAACTATGTGTCTTCCGTTCCTGAAGGAAAAAGCAGAATCTTTCTCTGGAAACATCGTAAATAATACACCGAATCGTATTTTTGTCCTGAACGAAAATCTCGAGGTGCAGCAGATGAACAAGGCGGCTCTTGAGATAATGAATATCAGCCATGAATCCGATATTCTTGGGGAACCTGTTGTTCGCATACTCGATCCGCAGATCTATGAAGATGTTCTACAGAGCGGAGAAGATGTCCATGATAAGAGGATATATCTTGCTGAATACGGCAAATATGTTGAAGAGACCGTTATCTATGACAGTAGCTACCATATCATTATTAGCATAATGCGAGACGTGACAAAAGAAGAAAAAGAAC
>CALXAZ010000118.1 GCA_944386395.1 uncultured Clostridia bacterium | reverse complement strand
ATGCCGCTGGCGTCGGGTAGCCTTGTCAAGTCGAGCGTATCCTCTGTGCGCCGCGGGGAAGCAGGTTCTCCGGGAGAGCTGAGGGGAGAATTCGACATAAACTGCGAATATGGGGTTTTGTTTACAAATACTGAGCATGGGATATTTGGAACTCTTGATTTCTCCGCACTAACGACATCTGCCCAAGCATTGGAGGTTGCTCGACCAGAAGAGGTAAAAGAAGGAAAAGCGACTATTTTGTCGAATGTAGAGGGAAATAAAGTTGAAGAATATGAGATAGAAATAAAAAAGGTTTATTCGGATAGTAGCCATTCGCCGCGCGATATGACAATAGAGGTGACTGATAGCAGGCTGATAGAGCTGACGGGCGGGATTGTACAGGGAATGTCAGGCAGTCCCATTATTCAGGACGGGAAATTTGTCGGTGCGGTGACGCATGTTCTTATAAATTCTCCGACACAGGGGTACGGTATTTTCCTTCAAAATATGATGGATGACGAAGCGGAAATGTTGAAAAAAGCAGCATGAAAATTTGGCGAAGCTTTTAAATAAAGAGAAACTTTGTCGTAAAATGTCGAAACATGGGGAACTTTAGGGATAAAAATATATTGAAATAGGAGGAAAAATGTGCTAACTTATTATTAACAAAAAGAGAGATTGTGGAGAGGCAGATATGAAGTGTGTGTAATAAAACTAATTAGGAGTTGAGAGATTTTGGAGAAAAATATAAAAGTTATTATTGCAGACAGTTCCGAGGACTTTAGAGCAACAATGATAGATACCCTGAGTATGGAACCGGGTATCACCGTTGTAGGAGATACGGCAAGCGGTACCGAGCTTCTCAAAATGGTTGCAGAAAAGAAGCCTGATGTTATTCTTATCGATTTTATATTGAGTGATCTTGATGGTCTTTCGGTGCTTAAGCGCTTGTCTGCCTCGGGAGACAGAGGACCCGCAGTGATAATTGTATCATGCTTTGCAAACGAGCAAACGGTCACTGAAGCAGCAGGACTGGGAGCAAAATACTTCATACAAAAGCCTTTCAGCATGTCGATAGCTGTCGAACAGATAAGGAGATTTGGTGTCCCTTTTAGCAAGCGTGTTACAGGTAAGCAAGGGGCGATGAAACCAATGAGTATCGAAGCACTTGTTACAGAGGTGATACACGAGGTAGGAGTCCCTGCTCACATAAAGGGATATGCATATCTCAGAGAAGCGATAATGCTTAATATCAAGGATATGGAAGTAATAAATGCTGTTACAAAAATTCTCTATCCCGCTATTGCAAAGAAATTTAACACTACACCATCTCGCGTCGAAAGAGCTATAAGACATGCGATAGAGGTTGCGTGGGATAGGGGAGATATAGAAACACTCCAAAATTTCTTTGGCTATACCGTATCAAATGCCAAGGGCAAGCCTACAAATAGCGAATTTATTGCAATGATAGCAGATAGACTAAGACTCCAGCTTAATGAGGTTTCGGGAGAATAGTATTATTTTAACGGAGGACTCTTCCTCCGTTAATTTTTTGATAAAATAATGTCCAAAAAGAGATATTCAAAAAATAATGTTTGAAATATCATAGGGATATATAGTATAATAGAAGAGACTAAATATTTTAAATTGATTTTTTGGAGGGAACTTTTTTGGACTCAGTAGGGCAACAACTTATTTTGCAGGTCGTCTTAATACTTATCAATGCATTTTTCGCGGCGACCGAGCTTGCGGTTATTTCTGTAAATACCAATAAGCTCAAAAAGCTTGAGGAAGAGGGAGACAAAACTGCTGCTCGGCTAATGAAAATGGTTGAAGAACCATCTAATTTCCTGTCTACAATACAGATAGGTATCACTCTCGCCGGATTTCTTGCCAGTGCATTTGCTGCAGACAATTTCTCTGATCCGCTGGTAAAATGGATTACGGTCGATATGGGTTTTACAGCTATACCTGTGGCAGTGCTTGATACCGCATCTGTTATTATTATAACGATAGTACTTTCGTTTTTTATGCTGGTTCTTGGAGAGCTTGTACCAAAACGGATTGCTATGCAGAAGTCGCTTGAAGTTGCAAGGCTTTCATGTAAGGTTATAAATGGCATCGCGATTGTGATGAGACCTGTTATATGGCTGCTTTCCGCCTCTACGAATGGAGTTCTTCGCCTTCTCAGGCTGAAAACAGAGGCTGAAGAGGACACGGTTACAGAGGAAGAAATACGCATGATGATGGATCTTGGTGAAGAAAAAGGAACCATCGATCCCGAAGAACGTGAGATGATCGATAATATTTTTGAATTCGACAATACCACTGTTTGGGATGCAATGACGCATGCGGTAGATGTAAAAGCAATACAGGTAAATGCGGCGCAAGAGGATATACTCAAGCTGATAGAGGAAAGCGGTATTTCGCGCTTTCCTGTATACGACAAAAATGAGGATGATATCCTTGGAATACTCAATACGAAAGACTATCTCCTGAATGCACAGAAGGAAAATCCGAAGCCTCTTAAAGACATATTAAGACAGGCGTACTTTGTGCCGGAGTCTGTTCACACAGATGTGCTTTTCCGGGATATGCAGAAAAAGAAATTACATATTGCAATAGTTATTGACGAGTATGGAGCAATGAGCGGTATAATAACTATGGAAGATATGCTGGAAGAGATAGTTGGAAACATTTATGACGAGTTTGACCCAGATGATAGCAAGGAGATAGAAAAAATAGGCGAAAATCTCTGGAAAGTGTCCGGGGGCATAGATATTGATACTTTGGCAGAGGAAATAGGAATAGAGTTTCCGGAAGATCTTGATTGTGATACGCTGGGTGGTCTTGTGTTTAGCAAGCTGCACACGATACCAAAGGATGGCAGCAAGATCGATGTTGAGGCGTACGGGCTACATATCCATGTTGAGGAGATATCTGGTAGACGTATAACAGAGGCGCAAGTTAGAAAGATCGAGCCTAAGGAGCCAGAGGAGGAAGAAAAAGCATAACTAAGAGGTCCCGCAGAACATTTGGTTTTGCGGGACCTTGGATTATAAGAAAATATTAAATTTTTATACTGGCTTGTTGACATGGAGTAAGCTCCAGGAATTATAATATGATAAAACGTCGGGATATTTAAAAATTAGAAAGGTGGAAACTAACATGAAAACAATTACTCTTGGAAGCACAGGAATTACAACGCCTCAGAACGCATTTGGGGCTCTTCCGATACAGCGGGTATCAACAGAGTATGCAGGGATGCTGCTCCGCAAGGCATATGATTCTGGGTTTACATTTTTTGATACCGCACGGGCATATTCGGATAGTGAAGAAAAAATAGGGCTTGCGCTTTCAGATGTAAGGGACAAGATAACTATTGCCACCAAAACAGGGGCAACAGACGTAAAAACTTTCTGGGAGCACCTTGAAACAAGTCTCAAAAACCTGAAAACAGATTACATAGACATATATCAATTCCATACTCCCGCTTTTTGTCCCAAGCCAGGGGATGGTACCGGCCTGTATGAAGCTATGCTCGAGGCGAAGGCACAGGGAAAAATTAGACATATAGGTATAACCAACCACAGGCTCAATGTGGCAGAAGAGGCTGTGAAGTCGGGGCTTTATGAAACGCTCCAGTTCCCGTTTTGTTATCTTGCTACTGAAAAAGATATTGCGCTTGTAAATCTGTGTAAAGAGCATAACGTTGGATTTATTGCGATGAAGGGGCTTTCCGGCGGGCTGATAAACAAATCAAATGCAGCATACGCGTGGATGACCCAGTTTGACAATGTGGTGCCTATATGGGGAGTGCAGCGGGAGAACGAACTAGATGAGTTTATCAGCTACTTTGAAAATGAACCATCTATTGATGATGAGGAGATAAAGGCTATTATTGATAAGGATCGCAAGGAGCTCATTGGTAATTTCTGCCGTGCATGTGGCTATTGCATGCCGTGCCCAATGGGGATCGAGATAAACTCATGCGCCCGCATGTCCCAGCTTATAAGGCGCAGCCCGTCGGCAAACTGGCTAAGTGAAAAAAGCCAGGCGATGATGATGAATATAGAAAACTGTATAGAGTGTGGACAGTGCAAATCAAAGTGTCCATATGGTCTTGACACCCCGGCTTTGCTCAAGCTTAATCTTGAAGACTATAAAAACATACTTTCAGGAAAGGTCACAGTTTAGTCTGGATGGAAAAAACAAAGCTTCCCGTTGAGGGAAGCTTTGTTTTGTTATATGTTTGTTTTAATTTTGCTAAATTGCAAAACGATTTTCATTATTTTACTTCTCGGATAAAACCCATCGGGGTCTGCTGGTTGTCCTGACCAAGGGGATTGTCTTTGAGGATGGCAACCAATGTGTCACGATCCATTGACGGTTCGGAAGTGCCAAGTATCTTACCGGCAAGGTCATTTATATCAACGACGCATGCCTTTATGCCTACTTTTGCCGAGATTTCTGCTGCCACTTTGTCCGGCTCGGCGGGACCGAGCACAACATAGCGGTTATATGGAGGTAAGGTATTTGGGGTAGGACCATCTATCGATTCGGCTTTGTAGCCGGCAACTTTATAGAACCATCCGCGCTTGTGAAAAATCTTTCCTATTGCGCTGATAAAAGCAGCGAAAAGGATGCGAGGTATACCGCACTCGCGCAGAGCCATCTCCATAGTTTGCGGCATGGACAGTCCGATACCGTGTGGGGATTTGTAAACAAATTTTGATAGCAGCTTTGCAAGCCATGAAGGGTGAATATCCTCAAGTGGTATTGCGCGTTTCTGCGAGCATGCGACAGCTTTTTCTGAAATAAAGAGTATATCTCCGGGCTGCGCCAGCGGCTTTGCATATTTTTCACAGACATCTGCGATGTTGTCTTTATCGGTTATAACATGTGTTCTGATTGGTAAGCGGGCATATTTTTTCCCAGCTACTTCGATTATAGAATTTTTTCCCCTATTAGGAGTGAGCTCTTCCATAAAATATCATACCTTTCCTAAAAGCCGGGAAGCCGGCTTTGTTCCTTTGAACTTATTATTCTGCGGTAACAGATGCGCTGCTGCCAACGATGCAGACATAGCTTGTCCCCTCGTTCAGTATAAGCTCTTTGCCGTCGGGCAAGGTATAAACGAATCTGTCAGTGTACGAATCCTTGCTCCATTTTATCTCAATATAGGAGCCATTGCAAGCATAAATTCCGTTTCCGCTGCCAACAAGATCAACTTCCATTCTACCGTAGGAGTCTCCGCTGATTTGCGAGATAGATGTATATAGAACGAGGAGATTTTTGGTTGATATCTGTTTTTCTGTACCGGCATCCATGTGAGGCTGACCATATTGAGAAATCAGGTACTCACCGCTTTCACTATCGTATTCAAACACTCCTGTTTTGTAGCTAGAAAATTTTACGCTGACTGTATTTGCCGGGTTTCCATTCAGACTGACCTCTGGGGCGAACTGCTGTGAATAAGAGTAACTGCCATTGTGTTCGGTGCGCATCGAGGAGGTGGAAAGACGCTCCGATATCCGCTCGCCAGTTGTCATGAGGCTGTGTTCGTAGCCGTTGTTTTTTCTGCGGTAGCTATCTCGATAGTACAGGGTACTGTCATATATACCGTCGATATTGCTCACTGCACGGTTTTTGATGTCTGAATATGCCTGATCGCTGGCCCCCGCATGGAGCAAAATAGCGTCATGTCCCTGGGCAATGTCAAGATAATATCGCCGGGTGGAACGGATTGAGCCGATAATGCCGGCTTTTGAAGGGTCCTGGATAACCATTACAAGGCGTGTTATTCCTCCTTCTGCCACGACTTCATATATTATATCTGCCGAAAAAATGCCATACTGCGGCAAAGCCGCTTTCAGGTTATTTATCATTATTGCCACTGGACGGCTATTTATCCTCGATTCATCGATTTCCAGCCCGGTTAAAGGGTTTCTTTTGGAGTAATCTACGGGTTCAGGAAGAGACTCGGTAGGGGCTTGTGCTGTAACGGGTTGGGTAACCTTTTGGGTGGATGGCGGCTCGGTTGGGTCTGTAATTGTGGGGACCTCGGTAGATGGGGCAGTGGGCTCGCTCTCTCCGCACCCGGTGCAGCTGAGAAGGATAATAAATGCAAGAAGCAAAGCGGTTAATTTTTTCATAGAAAAATCCCCTTTGAAAGCGTTTTTTGCCAGTTGTTATGTTAACATAGAACTGAGGCTTATACAAGCTTAAATTGAAAACTTTGCATATGTCTGACAGAAGATGTCAGAACTGCTGGAAAAATAGGACGCTATGTGATAAAATATCCCGTATAGAATATATGAAGCTATAATAGGAGGATGAAAATGGAAAGACGTGCTGGAATAGTTCGCACAGAGCTTCAAATAAAGGCGTTTATTTTGTTTATACTGAGACATTTCACGGTGCCGCTCCCCCTTGAAATGCTGACAGATTTGGCAATAGACAGGGTTCCGGACTATTTTGAATATATATGTGCAGTAAATGATTTATTGGCTCGTGATAT
>CALXAZ010000117.1 GCA_944386395.1 uncultured Clostridia bacterium | reverse complement strand
TCTAGCCAGCTGAGCTATGCCGCCATCTTAATAACATTCAGCCAAAGGCAAAAACTAGTATAGATGATAATAGATATTTTGTCAATAAGAAAATCCGAAAAATCTGATTTTTTTACTAATATAAAATAGCGGCATATTATTTTTACACAAGACATTGCACTTTATACCCATGTGCTGATATTATATAGGTATAAAGGAAAACGGGCACGGAGGAAATATGGACGAAAAATATATGCGTGAAGCGCTGAGGCTGGCGGAAATATCAGGGGAAGAGGGCGAGGTGCCAGTGGGTGCTGTTGCCGTGTGGGACGGCAGGATAGTAGGCAGGGGGAGAAACCGGCGCGAGCTTGCCAAAAACGCACTCTGCCACGCGGAGCTCGAGGCTATAAACGAGGCGTGTACTGTACTTGGCGGCTGGCGCCTGTGGAAATGCGAGCTGTATGTAACGCTAGAGCCATGTCCGATGTGCGCCGGAGCAATAATAAACGCCCGCATACCACGGGTCTACTATGGCGCACGCGATCCAAAGGGCGGTGCATGTGGTGGTGTTGTAAATCTGTTCAGCCTGCCGTTTAATCATCGTGCCGAGGTTGTAGGCGGGATACTTGAGGACGAGGCCGCGCTCCTTCTCAGCAGTTTTTTTGCCCGCCTCCGCCGAGAAAAGAAAGGCTAAAAAATTTCAAATCTCACCAAAAAAGTGTTGACATGAGCGGGACTGTATGATATTATATGTAAGCTATCTCGCGTGGACGAGAGCAAACAATATGCTGGTATGGCTCAATGGCAGAGCAGCTGATTTGTAATCAGCAGGTTGTTGGTTCGACTCCGACTACCAGCTCCATATGGAGGAGTTCCCGAGTGGCCAAAGGGGGCAGACTGTAAATCTGTTGTCAGTGACTTCGGTGGTTCGAATCCACCCTCCTCCACCAGAAAATGTGACCGATTTACTGTCGGTCACATTTTTTAGTATTTATTGGAATTTAATGAATAAGAGCTGTCTTAAAATCAAATACTTTAAAAAACGTAAACCAAAAACGGAGCGGTGGTGTTTAAAACGAAACTGATATTAAGCGACAGACCTTTAAATATCAATATCAAAAGCGATGATATTAAATTTATTAACTTGTCATCATTAAAAATAGCAAACTGCATCGGCTGTTATGGATGCTGGACAAAAACTCCCGGGAAATGTGTAATCCGCGATGACGCAGTAAAGATATATCCAGATATTGCAAAGAGCGACAAATTGCTTTATATCAGCCGTATAAAATATGGCGGATACGATACTATAATGAAAACCATGTTGGAACGCGCTATTCCTGTTCAGCAAGCTTTTATACGGCTTGTGGCAGGAGAAACACATCATGTTCAACGTGAAGTAGCTCCCAAAAATGCAACAATAATTGCCTATGGCGAAATAAGTGATGAGGAAAAGGAAATATTCAGAAAGCTTGTCGCCAGAAACGCTCACAATATGAACTTTGAGAGTTACCAGATTATCTTTACTACTGAATTACAATTAGAAGAAACCGTAGCAAGTGAGGTTGAAAAGTGGGAAGCATCATTATCTTAAATGGTAGTCCTCGAGCTCCAAAATCCAATTCAAAACGTTATGCGGGCATTTTCTCTGACAATTGCAAATGTAACACAGAGTATTTCAATATCTCAAAAACAAACCATTATGAGCTTTGCGGTAAACTGGGAAACTTTACCGATATGCTGTTTGTTTTTCCTCTATATGCGGATGGTATCCCTGTTACCCTATTAAATTTTCTAAAAACTCTCGAACAAAATCCCCCCGAAAACAAACCGGTTGTATCGATATTAATTAACTGTGGTTTTTTGGAATATAAGCAAAACGATGTGGCAGTCAGTATGATGAAGCTGTTTTGTAAGCAAAACGGTTACCGTTTTGGTTCCGTTTTAAAGATAGGCAGCGGGGAAGCCATATTGGATACTCCGTTTAAGCTGCTTGTTGTAAGGAAAATTAAAAAGTTTGCAGATTCTATTTCCCTATCAAGATATTGTACACTTCAAACTACTATGCCCATTTCTCCAAAAATGTTTGTAAAAGCATCTACCACTTATTGGACAAATTATGGCAAAAGAAACGGAATTACGAAGGAACAGATGGAAACAATGCAAATTGAAAAATAGCCAGTTTTCAATACTTCCACACTTACCTTTCCAGACATTTTATATGTACCCCTTTTTTCCGGTATTGACACAGGTTTACAGGCTCACAAGCTACAAAGTTAAAATTTTTCACGGGCATCTTTTCTTAAAGCAACAAGCGGCTTGCATTCACAAGCCGCTTGTTGCTTCTTAAGCATATTCTGCGGAGGTCAGGTCCTGTTAGTACAGACCTGCCCGGTCGTTTATAACAAGCAGGCGCAGCATATCGTAGGTGATATCTATCCCCTCGGCTCCGCCCCGAAGATAACCCTTTTCCATTAGCTTATCCACTGTGGCTCTCCCCCACTCCGGAATTTCCTCCGGCGTGTGATATACCATAACGCTCTGCTCTATCAGCTTGAGTACCTCTTCCCTTGTCATATCGTTTTCCGCTATCCTTTCATCAAGAAATTTTATTGGATCTATCTCAGCCGGGTAGCGGTATGCTCCATCGTGTATCTCAAGATGAAGATGCACCGCAGTGCTGTTTCCAGTGGAGCCGGCAATGCCTATCACCATCCCGGTATCGACACGCTGCCCATATTCAACCCGCAGCTCTGCCAGATGCGCATAGAGCGACATATATCCATCGTCATGCCGCACCCTTATACAGTTTCCATAGCTGCCAGTGGTGGTTATCTTCTCCACCTTTCCACTCGTAACAGGGTATACGCGCAGATCGTCACTGAAAAAGTCCTGACCTGTGTGCCATCCTATTGCCCAAAGCGAACCCTTTTTCCCGTATCCGGCACCAAGCCGGTATCCGTCCATCGGATATCTGTAAACCATCCTCTCACCCCACACCATAATATGCTGCGCTCCGCCGCGCGACACTGTTTAAGGAGGTCTTTTATGAAAATAACTGAACCGTCACTACCCATCGCTGCCGAGCTCTGCAGCGATGCTACAGCCCTCGCTGCCGCATGCCGCTCGTCCGGCGACGACATTTCTGGGATAAAGCTCTCCTCAGACGGAAGCTGTGATCTCTCCGGGCTCGAATTTTTCCGTATGATATTTGAAAACTGCCATCTTTCAAAGTCGGATTTTTCCCGCTCAGCCTTTGCAGACGTGCTCTTTTCAGGATGCGACCTGTCAAACTGCGATTTCAGCGACTGCTACTTTTCCAGGTGCAGGTTTTCAGATTGCCGCCTCACAGGCGCGCAATTTACCGGCAGCACGCTGAAAAACGTCTCACTGCTGGGCTGTGGGATGCAATATGCAGTTCTCAACCGGGCAAAGCTCTCTTCCGTCTCCGCAGAAGGCTGCGACTTTTCACGGGTAAGCCTGTCAGAAAGCTCACAGCAGGACTTTTCCCCAAAAAGCTGCAACTTTTCCTCTGCAAACTTTTTTAAGACTTCCCTGCGCGGCATCGACTTTTCCTTGTGCTCGATTGACGGCATATCTGTATCCTCTGAGCTTTCAGAGCTTCGCGGTGCCACGGTGAGCAGATGGCAGGCATCTGAGCTTATAAGGCTCGCCGGTGTAAAAATCTCCGAGTAAATATCTCATATTTTTTGCTTTTCTCTTTTATCTTTTGCTCTAATATGCTATAATAATCTCAAAATGCCATATAAATCATCTACCGATTCTGCAAAGGAGGAAACTCTATGGACTCTATCTTTGAGCCGAACATACCTGACGCTTCTTTCCCATTTAAGCTGGGAGTGATGAACGGCGCGCAGTCCTTCCTCTACAACTGGCACGATGAGGTGGAAATACTCTATGGGCTTGACAAGCTTACCACCATTGGCGTTGCAGACCGTCCGTATTATCTAAACGAGTCGGACATCATAGTAATCGGCGCCGGCGAAAACCATTGCCTGTTCCCCTCCGAAAGCGATGCACGGCGGCTTGCCATACTCTTTAACCCATCCTTTTTCTTTCTTCAGGGAACTTTCAGCGAGTACCGCGACTGCTTTTCAAAAATAAAAAGGCACAGCTCTGAGTGGTCGGCAGGATCGAGAGAGCTGATAAAAAGCTGTCTTTCCAAGATATACAGCGAATACTTTTCGCGTGAACCAGGCTGGCGAGAGGCGATAACAGCACAGCTCCTCCGCATGGCAGTGTCCGCCATACGCGACATACCAAAGGAGGACTCTGAAAGGTCTCTCAGCACCCGCAACGGCATTCTCAAGCAGATACTTGAGTATCTCTCCCAGCACTATCTCAGTGATATGTCGCTCAAGAGCTGTGCAGATGCGCTCGGCTTTAATGAGTCATATCTGTCAACAATGTTTAAAAAACATACGGGAGCCAGCTTTCACCAGTATCTTCTCAACCTCCGCCTCAAAAAAGCCGAATGGCTGCTTATAAATTCCGACATGCCTATAATCGATGTATCCGAAAGCTCCGGCTTTTCGAGCACCAAAACCTTTCATCGCGTTTTTCGCAACAAATACGGCATTTCTCCCGGTTCCTTCCGCTCAAGAGATGCCGACCGCAGTGATATCATTCTCAATTCTTAACAGCATACATAGCTTCCGGCAGCAGAGCCTTTGTGCTATCCACTGCCGGTTTTATTTTCCCTGTTGACAACTCCGCGGTAAAATGCTATAATCAAATTTGCAAGGTACCTTATGATTATTGCAACAGATATTTTGAAAGGAAAATTATGAGAGAATTTTTTGATAACTTTGAAAACAACGAACACAGCCCCGAGGAGCCGGAAACAGAGCTTTCCTCTTCCGGCAGCAACACAGAAGACGCGGCGCTCGAAGAGCTGATGCAGAAATTTCAGGAGTGTGCCCATCTTCTCCAGCACAGGAGGGGCAGCGGGCGCGGAAGGAATCTCATACTCTCCGTCCTGCTCAAAAACGGCAGCATGACGCAACGTGAGCTGCTTGACCATTGCTCGATGCGCTCGGCAAGCCTTAGCGAGCTGCTTATGAAGGCGGAAGCCAGCGGTCTTATCACACGCCAGCGCGATGATAGCGACAGGCGCAACATAAATATCAGCCTCACCAAAAGCGGCGAGGAGGTCGCAAAGAGGCATGGCGTAGAGATGCGTTGCTCAGGGCGTTCTGCCTTCTCATGCCTGAGCCATGATGAGATACAGCAGCTCTCCGAACTGTTGGGCAAGCTGCTCGACCAGTGGGAGAGCGAGGACGCGCCATGCGGAAAAGAGCGGCGAGGCTGCGGTAAGCACGCGGGTCGCTCATGCGACGAGCGCACGGAGCACTCCTGCGGCAAGCACGCGGGTCGCTCATGCGACGAACGCGCGGAGCACTCCTGCGGCAGGCACGCGGGTCGCTCATGCGACGAGCGCGCGGAGCACTCCTGCGGCAGGCACGCGGGTCGCTCATGCGACGAGCGTGCGGAGCACTCCTGCGGCAGGCACTCGGAGCACGGCAGACGCTGCCCGGGTCGCAAACACAAATAGCTATACCCTATAATAATAAAAATACTTAAACCAAATGGGGCGGACATATGTCCGCCCCATTTGGCAAAGGAAAAAACAAACTAATAGGAAATTTCTAAATCATTAAGGCTTTTATCTCAGTCGAATACGACCTGCTTGCCAGTCCTCGCAGACTCATACACAGCGTCGAGTATCTTCGTTACTACAAACGCCTGCTCCGGCTTTACCACAAGCTCGCCCTTGCCCTCTATCGCGTCAAGCCACACCTTGCATTCGACATCGTACGGCTGGACATTCTTGCCCGGGAAGAGGTCGACCCCGCCTGCGGCAGTATTTACCTCCATCTTTACCTGCTTGTTGCCCATTATCTTATTGAGGTAAAGCTTATTATTGTTCTCTCCGCCGACGCCTGTCAGCTCTGCCCCGGCTACCGTTCCGCACAGATAGGCTGCCGCGCAGCGCTCCTCGGTGTGGTTTAGGACCCATGTCGCATCTATAGTTATAAGCGAGCCGTCCTTCATCGTAACAAAGGCAAACGCGGCATCCTCGACCTCGTAGGTCGCCGGGTCCCAGGGACCCATCGGTCCTCCCTGCTTCTCCGGCGGGAGAGTGGTGCCGAGCTTGTTAAAGGTCACACCGGTCACCGTCTTTGGCTCGTAATTATCCATAAACCAAAGCGTCAGGTCGAGCGAATGCGTCCCTATATCTATAAGCGGTCCGCCGCCCTGCTTCGATTTGTCGGTAAACACGCCCCATGTCGGCACTCCGCGCCGCCTGAGCGCGTGAGCCTGGGCATAGTAGATATCCCCGATCTCGCCCTCCTCACAGAGCCTCTTGAGTGTCTGGCTGTCGGGACGGTACCTGTTCTGATATCCTATGGTAAAGAGCTTGCCACTCTTTTTCCACGCATCTATCATCCTCTGCGCGTCCT
>CALXAZ010000116.1 GCA_944386395.1 uncultured Clostridia bacterium | reverse complement strand
AAAGGAGGGCAAAAGCCATGAGGAACAAAGAGATTTACCGAAACGAGATTAAGTCCTATATCATCCGGGCGGGCATGACAATGAGCGAAGCCGTGGAAATCCTGGCCGATGAATACGGTTGGAGCAGCAGCGTTCCCAATCTGTCGGACAAGCTGAAACGCGGCAGCTTGCGCTACGGTGAGGCGGTGGAGCTGGCCGATGTGCTGGGGTATGACATTGTTTGGCGGAAAAGATGAGCTCTGAGATTGCGAGCTGTGTCAAATTGCAGTATAATATAAATTAAAAGGGACGTTTTTCCTAAAATAGGGCATAAATGTGCGGACAGAAAGAGGGTTACATTATGTCTGCAATCAATTCGTATTTTGACAAACAGCTGGAATCCTTAATTAAGTCTGAGGTGGGGCGTACACTCATTGTATTCAAAGGTTTTGGGATTGAACAAATACAGCAGATAATTACACACCCCTGTTCTGTATTAAATGATTTGTCAATATTGCAAGATGGATATCTCAATTTAAATGCCTTAAATAGCAAATGGCTTGATTTGGCTGCCTCCATTCAAACTTCAAACACTCCTTTAGTAGGTTTTTATGAAGAATTATTAACAATCGGCCAAGTATTGCCTCGCATAAACATTGATAAAATTATTGTTGTGGAGAACAACCTTCTCGCCCCATGGGTTCCCTGTTGCCTGCCCTATTTCATAGCAGAAGAGCTGTTTGACTATTGGCAAGCGGAGCATGAAGCGCCAGTTGGAAGCCATCTTGCTGATCTATTACAAGTATACGGAGATGTAAAATTACTTAGAGATCAGAAGGCGCTTCTTTTGCCCATAACACTTGATGATGAGCGGATAAGTGTTATTCCATTTTGGCAGGGAGAAATACTTGGGCAAGAACCGTTATACGATGAAATTGAGTGCATCGAATCTGGAAGTATGCGTGATTGGGAGTATTGTCTCGATATTACCTATGGCATTTTACAACCAGCATTGTTCCTTTATAAGGATGAAATTCTGCCATCGCGGCTTAAAGCCATCTTGTGCGCATCCCAATTGCTCAATTTTGATGTGTTTATTGACGAACTTGATCTCTATCGCGAAAAAATAGAATATAATGAAAATCAGTTTATTCCCGTTCTTCAGAAATACTGGGGGCCTACTGCTTGTTTTCGACCATTGCTCTTTTACAAGGATCCCGACCGTTCTCAAGAGACTGAAGTAATTACACAGGGTCAAATCATTGCCGAAATTGTAGATCAATGTGAGATTGCACAGGAGGGAGAAACATTTAGCAATATTTTCATCACTGCACCTACAGGATCGGGGAAATCTATTCTTTTTCAAATCCCTGCAATTTATCTAGCCGAAAAATACAACCTTGTTACGATTGTAGTTTCCCCCTTGATTGCTCTTATGAATGATCAAGTAGATCAACTTCAACATGAGCGAGGTATCACTATTGCCGCGTGTATTAACTCAAGTATGAGCATAGAAGAACGAAGTAATGTAATTGAGCAAATCCATTCCGGAGAAAAATCGTTACTCTATCTTGCTCCTGAATTATTACTTTCAACACATTTGCAGTCATTTTTAGGAGGACGGAAAGTAGGATTAGTTGTTATCGATGAGGCTCACACTGTTACCAGTTGGGGCAGAGATTTTCGCTCTGATTATTGGTTCCTTGGCGATTTTCTAAAGAAGGCTGTTCATGACGGCTTGATTTTCCCAGTTCTATGTTTGACTGCAACAGCTGTATATTCTGGCGAAGATGATGTGGTGAACGATACAATTCATGAACTTGGGCTTGAAAAAACAATTGTTCACCTTGGCAATGTAAAGCGAGATAATATTTCGTTTGATATTTGCCGTCACGATCCAACAAAAGTAGATGGGAAAATAGAGACTGCTAAATTCGATTTGACTTTAAAAAGGATGCACGAATATATTGCAAAAGATGAGAAGGTGCTTACATATTTCCCCTATAGAAGCCAAGTTGACCAAATATATAGTCGCATTCCAGTTGGAGAACATTTAAAACTCAGACGATATCACGGGCAAATTCCTTCAGCAGAACGCAAGATGGTTGAGCGCGACTATAAAAAGGGAACAGCCATGGGTTTGTTCTGTACGAAGGCTTTTGGCATGGGTATTGATGTTGGAGATATCAAGCATGTTATTCATTTTGCGCCAACAGGAACTTTATCTGACTATGTACAGGAAATAGGAAGAGCTGCTCGAAACACCAATATTCGAGGAATTGCACATATTGACTATTTCCCAAGTGATCTTCGATATGTTCGATCATTAAATGGTATATCGGAGATGCGGCAATATCAATTGCGAGAGATGCTAAAAAAGATTTGCGCAATTCAAAAGGCAAAAAAGCGCCGTAATTTATTGATATCAGCGGAGACCTTTGAATATCTGTTTAAGGAGAAGGATGTTGAGAACAGAACGAAATCCGGGCTTATGCTGTTGTAAAAAGATTTGAGTAACAAATATTCATTTCCCGTTTTGATCGTCCGTCCCAAGGCTATGTTGTCCAAGAACTATATTAATGTTCCAAATGAGATTGAAAATGAATTTTTGAATTTGTATGGAACATATTGTACATTTCAGCAGGATGTCAGTTCGCATACTGTTCCAAGTCAAAATCAAAGCCGTGCGTCGGATATTACTGTACGCAGCACGGGAAAGACCTTCCTTGTGGATATGGCTGGGATATGGGAAAGTTGTTATCCGGATCGCGCCTTTGGTATGTTTAAGAAGGAGTTTTTTGAGCGAGAGTTTCAAGCCGGAAAGAATGTATATACTGTTTCTCCTCGAGTGAGAGTGGAAATACGCTATACAGATGATTTTTCCACAATTTCTCTCAAATCAAAGGCAGTCATTGAAGCAATTACCAAGGTGTTTGAAAAGTACAAACATTGTGAAACAAAACAATTTTCTCTACGTCAATTTGAGGTAGATCTTGCCGAAATATTACAAGAAAAAGTAGTTTCTCATGACAAGATTGGTATGCTACTTGACATTTTCACGGAAAATGTTGATGAAGGTGCAATATATAGTCAAAGTAGAAACCGCATTCGTGTTTTGCGGAGCAGGAAAATGCCCGGGACGGATGAAACCGGGTATTTTGTAAGTAGCCCTTCGTATGCACGCCTTCCCAATTTCTTTGTGCATCAAATTGAGCAGTGCAAAGTAAATTCAGTTGATAATTCCTTCTTCCGCTTTTATCCCCTAACTCAAAATAAGCAAATTGAAATTATGCCTCTACTTCGTTTTTTAGAGCTACTTGGACTGGCAACATATGAAATTAGAGGCGGCGAGAAAGCAGAAGTATTTATTCGAATTAACGATCCGGCAAAAATCGAATATTTAGCAAATAGCGGAAAATATACTAATACTGTATTGCAAAATATTCGAGTACGCCATCGGAATAATGAACGGTTGTTATCGGCTTTCTTTGCTGCTGATATGAGAGATGAAGAGCGTTGGGAGCTAATCGAGCAGTATTTTTTGGGTAACGAAGATTATGTACGACATGTTCTAAACATCGAAAGTTAAGACACATCCCTTGGCAACAAGGGCGCACTTCTATACAGGGGCAAGCCCTGTATCGTGCGCTCTGCGAGGCGGACAGCCCGGACAGTGAATGTCCGGGCTGTTTTGCGTCATTTCTTCCGAACAAGGGGCTGCACCCCTTGCGCCGCTATACGGCTATCCCTGCGCACTTTGTGGGCGGAGCAATTTGCTGACGCAAACAGCACCGCCTGCAAAGTTTTGAATATGTTCCCCAGACCGTTTACCGCTTTTCGGTAAGCGGTCTTTTTGTTTCTATCCGTCAAATTTTTAAGGAGGTTATGCACCATGCCCAAGCAGAAAACTATCCCGGAGTTGGAGGCTGAAATTGCTGCCAAGGAACGCCAGCTTGCCCAGCTCCAACACAGACAGCAGCAGCTTGAAAACCGCCGCAGCTACTACGAGAAAGGCGACCGCCGCAAGCGGGCACACCGCCTCATCACTCGCGGCGCGGCCATCGAAAGCGTGGAGCCGCTGGCAAAGGTTTTGACCGAAACCGAGTTCTACGCCTTTGCAGAAAAAGTGCTTGCTTTGCCGGAGGTCAAGAGTTTGCTCATGTCCACCGTCAACGC
>CALXAZ010000115.1 GCA_944386395.1 uncultured Clostridia bacterium | reverse complement strand
GATGGCGATGGCATATGAGTATCTGTCGAAAGATTATGATAGACTGACATGGGATGTAGACTATGAAAAGATTACGGAATATATTCTGCGGCGCCTAAAGGAGAATGGAATAACGGGAGGGATAGTGCTTGATTTGGCATGCGGAACAGGTACAGTGTCATTTCTCCTGGCGCGAGAAGGATATGAAGTAATAGGGGCTGACGCATCTGCTGAAATGCTGATGGAGGCGCAGCGCAAGCTTTATCGTCAGGAGGGTATTGAGACGCCTCCTGTTTTTATCCACCAGCGGATGGAGGAGCTAGATCTGTTTGGCACAATTGACGCCTGTGTATGTACTCTCGATAGTATAAATTATGTTACAAACCCTGGGGTGCTTGATAAAGCATTTAAGAGAATATCGCTTTTTATGAATCCGGGAGGCATGTTTATATTTGATATAAATACTCCGTATAAGTTGCAGATACTTGATGGAGAATGTTTTGCGGATGAGGAAGAAGGAATATTTTGCGTATGGAGAGTAGCAAAAACGGATAAAAATAAGATATATCAGTTTATAGTCGATATTTTTGAAGAGAATGAAAATGGAAGCTGGGAGCGTGACAGCGAGGAACATTTTGAATATGCATATTCGCTGGAAGAGCTTGCAGTTATGCTGTCAGATGCAGGTTTCTGTGATATACAGATATATGGAGATCTTAGCGATTCAGCTCCTACGGACGGAGAGGAACGTGTTTTTATAACGGCAAAGAAAGGTAGATAGATAACAATGGGAAAGATTGTAAGAGCAGCAAGTAGGGATGGACTTATTCTTGCCTCTGCTATTGTAAGTACAGACATAACTGAGCGAGCAAGACAGATACATGACATGTCTCCCACGGCTACCGCAGCGCTCGGAAGAGCACTGTCTATTACGTCGATGATGGGAGCTTCACTTAAAGTTGATGGCGGTTCGATAACTGTTCAAATAAAGGGAGATGGACCAGGAGGTACGATAATTGCTGTTGCTGACAACGAAGGGAATGCTCGGGGATAGGTACAAAATCCTCAGGCCGATGTCCCGCTTAAAGAGAACGGGAAACTGGATGTCGGAGCATATGTTGGTCAAAACGGATATATAACTGTAATAAAAGATCTGAATCTGCGTGAGCCGTATATAGGAACAGTTTCCCTTTTAGGGGGCGAAATAGCTGAAGATATAGCAGCGTATTATGCTGAAAGCGAGCAGGTGCCTACCGTTTGTGCGGCAGGAGTACTGGTGGATACAGATAGAACTGTCAAATGCTCTGGAGCATATCTTATACAGCTTATGCCAGGATACGATGAATCAACGATTGATAAGCTGGAAGCTTCTGTATATGGGGCAAAATCTGTTACAAAAATGCTTGATGACGGAATGGATGCGCGGGATATGCTTGATACCATCCTCAGTGGGTTTGACATTCATATTCTTGAGGAGTTGAATGTCGAATATAGGTGTTATTGCAGCCGAGACAGGGTGGCAAGAGCGCTTATAAGCACTGGGGAAGAAGAGCTTCGCCAGATGATAGAAGAGCAGGGAGGAGCAGAGGTTACTTGTCAGTTCTGCGACGAGATATATCGGTTTTCAAAAGAGGATCTGGAGGGGATAATTAAATCAATGAAAAGCTGATGCGTTGGAGGCGAGATATGGGAGATGACAGGAAAAGGCTGTTTAAGGGCGGACGTAAGAGATTGCAACAAAACCAGAAGATAAAAAATGGAAAGAGAAAGCTGGAAAAAGTCAAAGACAGGCTTCTTCAAAATAGAGTGCTCTCGGTAGTATACGACTTTATCGGCAGAGCGTCAAAAGACGATCTCCTCGGTGTGGCGGCACAGACAGCTTTTTTTCTGTTACTCTCTGTTTACCCGCTAATATTACTTCTTGTATCGTCAATAGCTCATTTTTCACTTAATGTGGATACTGAGCTGATAAGCCTACTTTTTCCAAAACTAGTGGTTGATATAATAGAATCTGCAATGCAGAATACAGTACCAATGGCAAATATTACGGTTGTCTCTATTATAGTTTCGGTATGGTCTGCATCAGCGGCAATATGGGCGCTGATGAAAGGTATATGTATTTCATATACAGGAAGAAAGCCAGAAAGTTTTATCAGGGGAAGGCTCATTTCAATGGTATTTATGGTTGGGTTTATGGCAGCGATAATTGTGTCTCTTGTGTTGTGGGTATTCGGGCAAGCTCTTGTTGAAATGGCAGCAATTTATATCCCCGACTGGGAAAATGTATTAAATATAATGCGTCACGGAATAGCGATTCTCTGGATTTTTATATTTATACTTGGATTATATAACTAGACCCCACAGTTTGATATAAAAAAGCGAAACATGATCGTAGGGGCTTTGGTTGCGGCAATTGGTTGGACTGTGGCATCGTGGGGCTTTGAGGTATATATGAGATATTTCAGCAGATATACTGCGCTTTACGGAGGGGTCGGAGTATTTTTAGGACTTGCAGTATGGTTGTTTATCAGTAGTATCGTTATACTGCTGGGGGCTGAGGTGAATGCTATTCTGATAGCGTTTTCAAAGCATAAGAAAAAACGGTGAGTGAAGTCTCAGGTAAGGGAAGCATTTGAAAATATATAGAAAGAAACCTTTAGGGTTTGCTAGAGAATTTGGCAAATTACCAATTGATTCAGTTGTGGTGGTTACTGCAAGGGAAGGGGGATTTAAGTGGAGGTTAGGGTTCTTCGTTATTTTTTGACGGTTGTTAGGGAAGAGAGCATAACAAAAGCTGCCGAAGTCTTGCATATAACCCAGCCGACTCTTAGCAGGCAGCTGTCGCAGCTGGAGGATGAGATTGGGGCAAAGCTGTTTGATAGAGGATCACGCAGAATTACTCTGACAAATGAGGGAATGCTATTATGTCGGCGAGCTGAAGAAATTATAGAGCTTGTGGATAAAACGGAAAAAGAGCTTCAGGAAAAGGACGAGCAGATTGAGGGAAGGCTTTCTGTTGGCTGCGGTGAGATAGCATCCGTACAACTGTTGTCTGAGATATTCAAGAATTTCCGTGAGAAGTACCCGCGAGTGAGCTTTGATATTTTTACGGCTACTGCCGATATAGTAAAGGAGCAAATGGATAAGGGTCTTATCGACATAGGTTTGCTGCTCGAGCCGATAGATATGGAAAGATATGATTTTATACGGTTAGGAATCCGGGAAAAGTGGGTAGTACTGATGCGTCCAGATGACCCTTTGACTAAGAAGGAGACTATAACAGCAGAGGATTTATCTTTGCTCCCTTTGATTTTTCCGCGACGTGTAAGCGTACAAAGCGAGTTGGCAAGTTGGTTTGGGGATTATTATGATAGACTTAATATTGTTTTTACCAGTAATTTGAGCACTAATGGTGCGATAATGGTG
>CALXAZ010000114.1 GCA_944386395.1 uncultured Clostridia bacterium | reverse complement strand
AGCCGCTTTATCTGTATACCCATAGAGTAGAAGCGCTCCTCATTCTCGGTCATAACGCCTCCATCCAGACCATCGCCGTGCAGGTCACGGGTGACCTCTGAGAGCAGCCAGCCGCAGCGCTCAAATTCTGTGATGGAAAATTCAAAGAGAGCGGAATTGTCTGTTTTAAAGTATATGTTACCCTCTGGCTTAAGTATGGAACGGTATATTTTTAGGAACCCTTCGGAAGTAAGTCTACGTTTTGTATGCCGGGCGGCAGGCCATGGGTCGCTGAAGTTGAGATAGATGCGTGAGACCTCATTTTTATCAAAATATTCCGGCAAAATTGCGGCATCCCTGTTTATAAAGCGGAGGTTATCAAGCTCTTCAGCAGCCGCCCGTTCCAGTGCGGTTATAAGCACATTTGATATCTTTTCAAATGCAATAAAAAACACATCAGGATTTTCCTTTGCAGTTTCACAGATAAAGCGTCCCTTGCCGCAGCCTATCTCAAGGTGGATGGGACGCCCACCGGAAAATTCATGCCAGCGCCCTCTGTTTTCGGCAGGGAAGGCTATAATATATCCAGAAACCCTTTCAAGCCTTGCCGGTAGGTTTTTCTTTTTTCTCATTCTCATGAAAAATGTTCCTTTCAAAGCGCAACAGAAAATTTCCTGCCGTAAAACGGTTGAAGTTTTATGTGGTATAGGATAACATATACTCTGCGGCAGCTTATGCGCGTTTATATTACAGGGAAATAATAGCATAATGGGTTGTGCTTGTAAAGAAGAGCGGAAAGAATGGAGGAAATATGGAAAAGATAAAAAGGGTAATTGCGGTAAATGATATGAGCAGCATAGGCAGATGTTCGCTGACAGTGATAATACCGGTGCTTTCTGCGATGGGAGTGCAGGTGTGTCCTGTCGTAACAGCGTTGTATTCTACGCATACAGGCTTTAAGGCACCAGCAAAAGCTGATATGACGAAATTTATTCCGGAGGTAACAAAGCACTGGAGCAGCATAGGCGCTACCTTTGACGCAGTCTATTCAGGATATTTGGGCTCGGAGGAGCAGATAGGCATGACAGAGGAACTTATAGACAGGTTTCCGTGCGGGATAGTGCTGGTAGATCCTGTGATGGGGGATAATGGGAAGGCATATAGCGCGTTTTCCCCTGAGATGTGCGGCAATATGTCGAGGCTGTGCAGAAAGGCAAATGTTATAACCCCAAATCTTACCGAGGCGGCTATACTTCTGGGGGAGGACTATAGTGCGGCTCCCAGTGAGGAGCATGGAATGACGAAATGGCTTGAGAGACTTTCAGAGGGGAAACGTTCGGTAGTAATCACAGGGCTTGAGCTTTGTGAAGGAACACTTGGCTGCGGATGCTACGATGCGGAGAAAAACAGGGTTTCATTTATATATAATGAGAGATTTGGAGGATATTTTCCTGGTACAGGGGATATATTCTCAAGTGTTTTGCTGGGTGGGCTGATGAAAGGGAAACTGCTTGCGGATAGTGTGAAGCAGGCAGCAGAATTTGTTGGCTTGTGTGTCAAAACAACGGCGGAGGTCGGAAGTGTGCCTATGGAGGGAGTGTTGCTGGAAGGTCTTTTATACAGGCTAATCGAAATATGAGCTGCGGGGATACAGTTTTCTGTTGTAACAGTTGCCAAAAAATCAAATAAAGTGTATAATCTGTTTAGACATAAATAAAGGATGAAAGCGCGGTGGATATATGGACAACATGTATAGCGTAAAGCTTACAGATATAATTTCGGAGTTCAAGCTGGAAATATTGTATGCTCCAGAGGGATACGAAAAGTCGGTAGTAGTGGCAGACGATGTCAGCCGTCCCGGTTTGCAGCTCGCGGGCTTTTTCGATTACTTCGATTCGAGCAGGCTTCAGATAATTGGCAAGGTAGAAAATACTTTTCTGGAGCATTTTACATCTGAAAAGCGCCTTCAGACCTTTGAAAAGCTTTTATCAAAGCATATCCCCGCAATAATTATATCAAGGGGGCTGGATCCATACCCAGAATGTCTTGAGATGGCAGAAAAGTATGGTATACCGGTATTGCGCTCGATCGATCCCACCTCATACCTAATGAGTGCGCTTATAGCTTGGCTCAAAAATGCTTTGGCTCCGAGAATAACGCGGCATGGGGTTCTTGTTGAGGTTTATGGTGAGGGTGTGCTACTTCTTGGGGAGAGCGGAGTAGGAAAGAGCGAATCGGCTATCGAGCTTGTTAAAAGGGGGCACCGGCTTGTTGCGGACGATGCGGTTGAACTTAAAAAGATATCCTCAAACACGCTTGTTGGCTCTGCCCCTGAGATGATAAAGCATTATATAGAGCTTCGTGGAATTGGAGTGATAGATGTCAGGCGGCTTTTTGGAATGGGGGCTATACGTCCAACGCAAAATGTGGATCTTATAATTAACCTCGAGCCGTGGCAGGAGGGGATGCAGTACGACAGGCTTGGTCTTGAAAACCTTTATACGAGTATACTCGACGTAAAAATTCCGTCGCTCACAGTTCCGGTAAAACCAGGGCGCAACCTTGCCATTATAATTGAGGTTGCGGCGATGAACAACCGCGAAAAAAAGATGGGGTATAATGCCGCGCACGAGTTTAGCGAGAGGATAAACCGTCACTTTGAAGAAGCTCTCCAGAGACAGATAGAGCAGGAGAGCGAAAATGGTAGGTGAAAAAATCCGGAAAGGACCGGATATTTCAGATAAAGGCTGTGCAACAGCAAAATTAACAAGCATGGAGGAAAACAAATGTACATTGGTATTGATCTTGGCGGCACAAATATTGCTGCTGCGCTTGTCGACGAAAACGGCAAGATAATCAAAAAAGTAAGTATCCCGACAGAAGCGGGGCAGGGCACAAAGGCTGTAACGGATGGGCTTATGAAGGTCTGCGAAATGATTCTAGAGGAGACGAAAGCAGAGATAAAGTCTGTCGGTATCGGGGTGCCTGGGATGATGAATGTTGAGACAGGCGAGGTTATATATTCTCCCAACCTTCCGCTGAACCATGTCAACATCACTACAGAAATCAAGCAAAAGCTGGGAGTTCCGGTATATATCAATAACGATGCGAACTGCGCGGCTCTTGGCGAGGCATATGCGGGTGGCGCAAAAGAAGCAAACAACGCTGTATTTGTCACACTTGGTACTGGCGTCGGCGGAGGCATTATTATCGATAAAAAGGTTTATTCTGGCTTTAACGGAGTTGCTGGAGAGATCGGTCATGTTGTTATTGCTATGGACGGACGGCAGTGTGGCTGCGGAAGGAAAGGGTGCTGGGAGGCATATGCTTCCGCAAGTGGTCTTATCAGGACAACAAAGGAATATATGGAAGAGGACAAAAACAGCAAAATGTGGGAGATCGTTGAAGGCGACATAAACAAGGTCAACGGTCGCACCTCCTTTGATGCTATGCGCGCAGGGGACCCAACGGCCCAGAAGGTTGTGGATACCTACATAAAGCATCTTGCGGCAGGTGTTGTGGATATGATAAACATATTTGAGCCGGAAGTAGTTTGCATAGGAGGGGGCATCTCCAATGAGGGCGAGTATCTCCTTAAGCCCCTCCAGGCTGCTGTTGACGCAGAGAAGTATACGCGCTTCTCAGACGACGTTCCGCAGACTCTTATAAAGAAGGCTGAGCTGGGCAACGATGCAGGGATCGTAGGCGCGGCAATGCTTGGGAAATAACAAAAAAGCGGCGTATATACGCCGCTTTTTTCTTGGATTTAGTAGATTTGATATAGAAAGTAAAGTAAAGGAGGGGGATACCCCTCCTTTATGTTTGTGCTATTTGCGTTATATTTTCCTGAGGAACTCAAGATCCTCTTTCAGGCTTGTCTCAAGCTCTGGAGCATAGCTGTGGCGGCGCTCGACGATGTATTCCTCAACGCCGATCTCACGGGCAACGGCAATGGCTTCGTTCCAATTGAGAAGACCTTTACCCATCGGGCAGTCAGCCTCATTTTTCTTCTTGCGGAGGATCATCTCCTCCTCAGAAAAGACCGGACGACCATTTTCATCGAGCTTGCGGTCAGCCATATTGTGTGGCTTTTCAGGACCGATAACAATGTCGCTCTCGTTGGCATGGATAAGCTTTATGCGTCCAGCGTGCTTCTTTAAGAAAGCAATCACATCTATCCCGGCAGCAGCGGCCCATCCGGCATCTATCTGGAATACAACATACTGTGGATCGGTATTCTCAATGAGGATTTCAAGCAGATATTTGCCACCATCAGTATTAAATTCGGCAGTATGATTGTGATATCCGAGCCAAATTCCTTCTTCGCGGCATTTTTTCCCTATTTCATTCATCTGTGCTGCAAGGGCCTTTGTCTCAGCCTCATTGGTAAAATAGTGGGATGCAACGATTATGTATTTGCATCCGACTGCTTTTATAAGAGGAAGATCTTTGAGCACGTTTTCGAGACGGACATGTGCACTGATGGCCCCTATACCGTATTTTTTGAGAGTGGCGTTGAGCTGCTCGGCATTCATCCCACCGTAGTTGGAGCCGGCAAATTCAACACCTGTATACCCCATTTTTCCCGTAAGAGCGAGCTGCCCTTCAAAATCGAGATTGGAGCCTGACATTGAATATGAGGCCATCTGCAGATAAACTTTTTCCATTGTTTTCATCCTTTCTTTTTTCTGAAAAATGCTTATATAGTATAACATAAAACTAAAGTAAAATAAATACAAAATGATACGTGAATATAATAATTTTCCCAAAACAGAAAAAGAGAGCATAGGTATGAGAATATACAGAAAAACTAAAATTCAAATAAGATAATGACTGATTTCAGCAAAACCTTGAAAAAAGTATAAAAATATGGCATATTATAATAAGAATATACGATTTAAGGATGTTCTACATGGGTAGAGGGAATAGCAAAAGTGATGCGAGGAGACAAAAGATGAATCTTATCAGCCTGTTTAGCGGGTGTGGAGGACTTGACCTTGGGTTTGAAAGGGCAGGATTTGATATCCCTGTTGCAAATGAGTTTGATAAAACAATATATGAAACTTTTAAAATAAATCATCCGCATACCATCCTTATAGAGGGAGACATAAGATGTATATCGGAAAGCTGTTTTCCAGATGATGTAGATGGTATTATAGGGGGACCTCCATGCCAGAGCTGGTCTGAGGCTGGGGCTTTGAGAGGTATCAACGATAAGAGAGGACAACTGTTTTACGATTATATCAGGATACTTAGAAATAAACAGCCTAAATTCTTTCTCGCGGAAAATGTAAGCGGTATGCTTGCAAGTAGGAATGCTGAGGCTGTGGCAAATATTCTGACTCTTTTTGAGGGATGCGGATATGATGTGACAGTTACTATTGTAAATGCAAAGGAGTACGGAG
>CALXAZ010000113.1 GCA_944386395.1 uncultured Clostridia bacterium | reverse complement strand
TTTGCCGGTCTTCCAGAGAGGAGCAGCTCGGATGGGTTTGGAACCTCAATAAGACCCCGCCCACTCATTTCGAATACCCCGATCTCATTTGTCGAGCCAAACCTGTTTTTTTCGGCACGGAGTATCCGATGTGTCAGACTACGGTCTCCCTCGAAATATAGAACGCAATCTACCATATGCTCGAGTATTTTTGGACCGGCAATAGCGCCGTCCTTGTTTACGTGACCGACGACAAATATTGTTATACCGCTTGCTTTGGCAAGCTGCATAAGAGACATTGTACATTCCCTTATTTGGCTGACATTTCCGGGGGCAGTATTTATGTCCGGCTTATACATGGTCTGTATAGAATCGACTATGAGTACATTGGGCGCCAAGGAAGAAACAGTCTCGAATATATTTTCTAGGTTTGTTTCGGGAAGGATGTACAGGCTGTTGCCGGTCACGCCAAGCCGTTCTGCACGTAGCTTTAGCTGACGTTGCGACTCCTCTCCAGAGACGTAGAGTATCTTTGCCAAGTGTCCAAGAGAGTCACATATTTGGAGAAGGAGTGTTGATTTTCCTATGCCAGGTTCTCCTCCAACAAGCACCAGTGAGCCAAGAACAGCTCCTCCACCAAGCACACGATCGAGCTCTCCCATACCAGTGTGTATACGGATTTCTTTGGTAGTATCTATTTCATTCAGCTTTTGTGCTGTGTTTTTTGGGGATAGTGTCCGGCGGGTGCCAGAGGATGTTTTTCCAGTTACAGTTGTGCTTTCAACAAGAGTGTTCCATTCCCCGCATCCAGGGCACCGACCCTGCCATTTTGCCGTTTCATATCCGCATTCTTTGCAGAAAAATGTGGTTCTTTCCCTCATTTTATGAGTCCTCTCAAAAGGTTATATTTTATTAAAAGTTTCCGGAAGTAAACTGAATATATGATGAAAATATAGCTACGGCAAGCTTCCTCTGATATGTTGAGTCTTGCAGAAGCATAAGCTCTTTAGGGTTTGTCAGAAAGCCGCACTCTACAAGAACGGCAGGACGCTCTACATTTTTGAACAGGTATACCCGGCTGTCAACAGGTTTGGAGCTACGGCTATTTTCTGTGTCAATCTGTTCATGTATGTTGCTTTGCAGCAGCTCGGCAAGATGTTTGCTTTCTTCGTCTGAATAGAAAATTTGAGCTCCGCTGTAACGGCTATCGGAGAATGAATTTTGATGTATGCTTATCAGAAAGCCGTTTTCTATTGAATTGACCAGCTTTACACGATTTTTAAGGTCTGATATCTTCTGGCGTGCGAGACCTGATACCCCGTCCGAGTGAAGGGATATGTCGGTTTCACGTACCATAACCGGCTCTATGCCAAAAAACAGGAACACATATTTGAGCTTTATAGAGATGTCCAGATTCAGGGCACTCTCGATGACTCCGCTGGAGGATACAGCACCCCCGTCCACACCTCCATGACCGGGATCGATTATAGGAGTATATGCGTTTGCTGAATATGGGAGAAGAGCAAGAAGCATAAGAATAGAAAGCGATATCCTGAGATATTTCATAGTACCCTCCAAAAATAGATCTATACAGAATATATTCGGAGAGGGAACAGTCTATACATCAGTGGGTTCCGTCTTTTTTCTTGTATATAAGCTTTTCAAGTATTGAAAATCTTCGGTATCCTAGAATATAGCCCATATGGCAAACGAGTGGAGCCACGACAAGCGGAAGCAGATAGAAGAAGTAGGATATTTGTTCGAGAAACCAGAGTATATCAACAAAAGGTGCATAGTATAGCTTATATAGAGAAAGCACAATATAGTGGGGAAATCCGGAATACTGATAAATTATTGCAAGAATGGCAAGGATAAGCCCCGGTATCTGACCGATTAGACCAGCCTTCAGACCACGGGTAGTGTCCACTTTTATATGACCGAGATTCATCATATTGCGGTCGGAGCTAGCCACCCGCCAGGTCTCGCAGTAGAGCATTATGCAAAACAGGATAATACTTAGCACAGCAGCTACGCTTTGAGCCCGGTACTCATCAAGAAACAGAGTAAAAAAATACATCAGGAAAAACGTTGCAAATGCAAAAACCAGATGAATGATTATAACGTTAAAGACCATGGGCATAAGCGACTTGCGCTTTGAAAGATATTTGTTTTCTGACATCTCAACCTCCATAATGAGCAGGTATGATATTGATGCCCATAAGGACACGGACATCTGTTGCTATTATATCATTATGTGAGTAGTTTTTGAAGAGAATACTTTAAAAAGAAGAAATACGCCGCTTCAAGCGGCGTATTTCTATTTGCCCTGAAAGGCAGAAATACCAAAATAAACTAGGATGGATGCAATTATTGCGGCAAAGAGAGAAAAGCCGCTGCCGAAAAGTGTTTCAGCATACGAAAAAACAGCTGACGCAGTGAAAGCAGCCAATATAGATGCAAGCAACGGATTTACAAACCATCTGCTCCAATTTGGACGAATTTTACATGTTTTTATCACTTGTATAAAGTTCAGAAGCATGGTAAGGGCTGTGCTTAAAATAAAGGCAATAATATATCCGTATAGGCGCAGCTCGGGAATGGCAGCGAGAAAATAAGTTATGGCAAGCTCTATGGCATTTCCAAGAAGGAAATTAAAAGCAGAGATGTTCTGTTTACCAAGACCGTTAAGAATACTACCAAGAATCATCATGTATATCGAAAATGCGGTTCCGATAGCGAGAGGAAGGATATATTCTCGGGATGCCCCTTGGTTAAATATAGCTTCCCCAAGGGGTCCCCCCAGAGGCACCATCACTGCCAAGGACGGAAGGATAACAAAAGAGGTTGCGGTAATAGAGCGTGAAATCTTGTTTTTCAGGTCTGAGTAGTTGCCAAGAGCTAGGTTTTCAGACAACTTTGGCACCATAACAAGTCCAAGCCCTACGATAAGTGCTGACGGAAGATTTAGAAGAGGCATTGTCATGCCGAAAAGAACCCCGAATTCGCTGAGAGCTTGTGACGCAGTTAGCCCGCTGAGAGCAAGCCTTCGCGGTATTATGATTACGATGAGAGAGGACAGAAGATTATTAAAAAGGCTAGCAAGCGAAATGGGAATTGCAATCTTTATAATTTTTCGGCTCATATGCTTGTCGGACACACCGGATTCTGAGAAAGAGGAGGATTTCCAAAGGTACACTGCCCTGAGAAAAAGAGAGCTGAATATTTCGCATATCAGCATCCCGCAAACTATCACTACAAGCATAAGCTCATCACTCTGAGGAGCAAGGAATTTTAAAAGAAACAGTACGGCGCTCATTCGTATGATTTGCTCAAGAAAATCTGAAAGGGCAGGGGGATTTACCGTTTTTGTGCCATAAAAAAAGTTTTTATGTATGTTTTCAATTCCAGTAAAAAAGATGACCGGTATTAAAGCATATACGGCAAGCCGTGTACGTGAGTCTCCCAGAAATTTTTCTGCTATCCCTGAAGCAAAAAGCGCTGAAAAGGCGGACAGCACAGAGAATATACAGAAAAAAACAAAAATCGCTCTTTTAATAAGCGCTTTAATAGCTCTATAATTGCCAAGAGCCATATACTCGGAGGAGAGACGGGAGACAGCTACACATATTCCAGAGGTGGCAATAGACATTGAAAGAGAATAAAACGGAAAAATCAATTGAAAAAGTCCCATTCCCTCCGCACCTATTGCCCTACTGAGCAACATGCGGTATACGAATCCAAGTAGTTGCGAAAAAATATTTGCAAAAGTAAGAATAAAGGCGCCATAGCGCATGGATTTTACATCAATTTTCATTTTGTGCCTCCGAATATCCTTTTTGAAAGCATATTCGGGGACATGGAGCTTTAGAAGAGGATGTTAAAAATTGAATCCAAAAGGTTTGCTGTTTATGCTCTGCTGTCAGGCGAGAACAATCTGCCAATAACGGCAAATATTAAAAATGCGCCTAGGTTGACCAGTACGATACTGGCTCCTGCTGGCATAGAAAAGGCAAAAGACAGGAGAATACCTGTAAAAAAACACACAACAGAGAGTATTGCCGCGCAGATAACTACCTTTCTAAAGCTCCTGAATATCCTCATGGATGTAAGAGCTGGAAAAATAATAAGGCTTGAAATTAGCATTGCTCCCATTATTTGCATACCAACGACTATAGTAACAGAAGTGAGCAGGGCAATGAGCATATTATATATATCCACACGGGTTCCGGTTGCTTTGGCAAAACTTTCGTCAAAAGTTACAGCAAATATTTTATTGTAAAACAGTATATATAAAAGCAATACTATAACAGAAAGGGATACACAGACAGTTACATCGTCCCGGGTAACAGCAAGAATACTCCCAAACATATAACCAAAGACATCTGTATTCATACCGGAGGAGAGAGACGTTACCACTACGCCAAATGCGAGAGCACTGCTGGAAATCATTGCAATCGCCGCATCTCCCTTTAATTTTCCGCTTTCGCTCAAACGTAACAACATAAAAGCTGTAAAAACAACAACTGGTATCGACACCTGAAGCGGTGCAAGTCCAGCAGCCATTGCCACAGAGAGAGAGCCAAATCCAACATGAGAAAGTCCATCGCCTATCATTGAGTAACGTTTTAATACAAGGCTAACGCCGAGAAGAGAAGAACAGAGAGAAATAAGTGCGCCTACAACTACAGCCCGTACAATAAATTCGTATGAAAAAAGGGTAACAAAAAACTCAATCATGGGACGCACCTCCAAGCATCTTCTTTCCCAGAGGGGTCAACATATATTCAGATGAAGAACCGAAAAAAAGCAACCGTGTATCCATATGCAATATTTTAGAGGCGTTTGATATTATCCCCGGCACATCGTGAGAGACCATAACAACTGTTATCCCATCTTTCTGGTTCAAAGTTCGTATAATATCATACATCTCAGCCGTAACAATAGGGTCGAGCCCCGATACAGGCTCGTCCAGAAAAATAAGCCTTTCAGTAGCACAGAGAGCCCGGGCGAGCAGGACCCTTTGCTGTTGACCTCCGGAAAGTTCGCGATAGGAGTGATAGCGCAGCTCAGAAATACCCAGGCGCTCGAGCTTTTCGCAAGCGAAGAGCTTGTCAGATTTTGTGAAAAATGGCATAATCCCTCGTCTGGAAAGACATCCGGAGAGCACTACCTCAAATACAGAAGCGGGAAAGTCGCGCTGTATCTGGGTTTGCTGGGGAAGGTAGCCGATGTCCTTGAGAGTTATCCCGTTAAAGCTTATTTTGCCACTTTTTAAGGGCAAGAGACCAAGCATAGCTTTCATGAGTGTGCTTTTTCCAGAACCGTTTTCTCCTACAATGCATAAGTAATCGCCATCGTCGATGTGGAAGCTGACATTTTCCACGGCAATGTGTTTTTCATAGCTGACAGAGAGATTCTCGCATGATATCAACATATCAGTTCAGTCCTTTCCGGAGATTAGCAGCATTTTGTCTCATCAGATCCACGTAGGTCACGCCAGCATTGAAATCATCGCTTGAAATGTTGTGGCATGAGTGCAGAAGAAGCTTTTCAGCGCCGGTTTGTTCGCTTACAGCGGTAGCAATATTTTCGTTACTCAGTTCGACATGATATACCGCGGAAAGCCCATTGTCCTCAAGATAATCAATGAGCTCTGCCAGTACCACAGCGCTTACCTCCGTTTCAGTGCTGCAACCGTTGAAGGCCGCCATATAGTCAAGACCGAATTCCTTAGTAAAATATATAAATGGGAATCTGTCGGCCACAAGAAGCATTTTATGCTTCGCACTGTCAACAACCTCCTGAATTTCATCTGCCACGCCCTGTATTTCAGAAGTGTAGGTTTCACAGTTTGCTTTGTAGGCATCTGAATTTTGCGGGTCAATTTCACAGAGCGCATCCGCTATTGCTTCTGTCATTTTTATAGCGTTGGAAGGTGCAGTCCAGATGTGTTCATCAAACTCAATTTCAGCCTCGTTGTGGTCATGCTCGCCGCTGCTACTGTTTACAGCCTCTTCCTCTATCGGAGATACAAAGTCCATAAGACGTAGAATTTTTATTTCGTCGGTGTCGATAGAGTCGAGTATAGAATCGACCCAGGCATCGCCTTCGCCACCGATATAGATAAAAAGATCTGAATTTTGTATTTCGATTATATCAGATGGTGTGGGATCGAACGAATGGATTTCTGCCGCCGGCTTTATAAGCATTTTTACATTAGCAAGCTCACCAGAAACGGCGCGTGCAAAATCATATTGTGGAAAAATTGTAGCAACGACACTTATTTCACTGTTAATATCAGGCTCGGATGGTGCATCAGAGCAGGAGGATAGGCAGGATAGTGCAAATACAAGTGAAAGAAATAAACAAATAATACGTCTTTTCATATGTTTTTTTTACCGTCCTTTTCTGTGCTTATCCGGCACTTGCCACATGTGCCATAGAGTACCGTTTTAAAAACATCTATCTCAAAGCCATGTTCCTTTCGAATATGCTCGCATAGCCCTGTCATATAATCACATTCCATATGGAGCAGTTGCCCACAGCTCACGCATTTTAGGTGGAAGTGCTGGTGGCACCTGCCGTCTGGTAAAGCGAGCTGATAGCATGAGCTTTCGCCAGGATTTTGATATTTGTGGACAACGCCGTCCTCAATAAGGCGCTCCAGATAACGGTATACTGTGCTTCTGCCAACGGGATCGCCTTGCATTTTAAGCTGCTGCGTTATCTCCTCAGCTGTTATGTGAATGTCGGAGTGTTCTTTCAGGCAGTCGAGAATGAGCTCTCGTTGCTTTGTTTTGTAAGAAGGCATAACTTAACACCTCATAATTTGAAAATGAATTTCATTTTCAAATTATACATATGTAGAGTCGCAATGTCAAGAGTGGTAAAACAATATATATCTAGGTTTCTCCTCGTTGAAAAGAAGCCAGCGCATAAAGTCGTCGATAATGATGCCTGCCACTGCTGCCAAGCACCAGAGCAGTGAAAATTGGAGGCATATCTGTCCCAGCAGGTTGAAAGGGAGGTCAGAATAATTCCAGATACTAAGACCAAGCCATATATTAAGAATAAGACCCGAAATAAACTCTATTCCTGTTATCAGCAGCGATCCTATTATTGATTGAAATAGTAGTGGGACGGTCCAGTTTAGATATTTGTTGATACCCCCAATGAGCAGAAAACATATCCCTCCAACGGCAAACATTGCTGGATGAGAATATCCCCTGAAACAGATTTCAATCAGAAGATATATGCTTCCGCCAAAGAGAAACAGGACAAGGTATTTTATCAGAATTTTCATAGCTTATCTCCGATATTGCATGATGTTATAGCATATTTTGCAAAACGATACGATATGTGAGTACTCTACAAAAAAATTGACTGAAAGAGGTAAATGAGATATACTTGTATAAAGAAAAGGATGCCGGATAATATCTGACCTGATACAAAAGAAAGGAACACAAAGCATGAACAACGATATTTTTGTTGAGCAGATGGTAGAAAGAAAACAGACAGGGAAAAATCTGCTTATTAAAATCGGTATAATCATTGCCGCAATATTGGTAGACATAATATTTTTCTTTGTGCCAATACTGAATTTTTTCTTCCTGTTTGCGCTTGTACTTAGCGGATTGCTTGCCATTCGATTTATCAGGGGACAGTCTGTCGAATATGAATATGCATTTACAAACGGGGACCTTGATATAGACAAGATAATGGGCAAGAAGATGCGTAAGCGGGTTCTTAATATCGATTGCAAAAACTTTGAGATAATGGCAAAGATGACGGAAGAATATAAGGCAGAGTATAGTTCGGGTGTGATAACAAAAACAATAGACGCTTCATCTTCTACAGCCTCCGAAAATCGCTGGTTTGCTAGATTTATAGATAGTGACGGAGCAAATACTCTTCTCATATTTGAGCCTAATGAGAAAGTTCTAAATGCCATGTGGCGCTATATTCCAGGAAAGTTAAAAGGGTGGAGAAGCTGATGGTAATAGGAGTCGGGATAGATATGTTGGATATCTCGCGTATCGTGGATAAGCTGAACGACGAAAAGTTTATGACAAGGATATTTACCAAGTCAGAGCGCAGATATATTGAAGGTCGTGGAAAGGCATCAGCTGAGTCTGCTGCTGGGATATTTTGCGCGAAAGAGGCATTTGGGAAGGCCACGGGAGAAGGGTTGCCTATTGCGCTTGCTTTTTCGGAGGTCTGCCATGATGCTATGGGGCGCCCCTTTTTTTATCTTTCAGGGCGTGCGAGCGAAAAATACTCCGGGTGTCGAATAGAGCTTTCGATAACGCATACAGGCAGCGTGGCTGTTGCGGTGGTAGTAATAGATGAAACGGAAGCAAGAGGGAGCGATTAGATGGATATTTTCAGAGGAAAAGATGTTTTGGCAATGGATAAGGAGCAGATTTCATCGGGCACTGATTCGCTTGAGCTAATGGAAAACGCGGCAAATGCAATAGTCGAGGTTGCGGCAGAGCACTTTAGCAGCATGATAGATATCAAAGCAGCGGTCTTTTGTGGTCATGGAAACAATGGTGGAGATGGAATCGCGGCAGCAAGGTTGCTTGCAGATAGCGGGGCTCAGGTGCGCTGTTTCCATGTGGGCAATGGGACTTTTAGCAAGGACGCGGCAGAGATGGCAAAACGATTTGCAGAAGCAGGCGGGAAGGTTGAAATATTTGATCCAGCGTCAAGAGACATAGTGGATTTTTGCTCAAAGGCAGATTTGCTCGTTGATGCCATATTTGGCGTTGGGTTTAAGGGTAAGCTAGAAGGGAAGTTTCTGGAGGCTGCCAGAATGATAAATTGGGCACCAGGCTATGTGATATCGGCGGATCTTCCGTCTGGTTGTCAGGCAGATACGGCGCTTGCCTCACCGGAGAGCGTGAAAGCAGATGTAACAGTAACATTTACTGGACTAAAAGCTGTACATGCTGTGCAACCCGCAAAGAGCTTTTGCGGGAAGGTTAAGCTCTATGGGATAGGAATATCAGATGAGATTGTGAGGAAATATGCTCCTCTTGCAGAGCTTGTGGGGAGCGACTTTTTAGACAGGGTCATCCCAAAAAGGCAGGCTAATACACATAAAGGTGATTACGGTAAACTTCTTGTTGTAGGGGGAAGTGTCGGATATACAGGCGCTCCGTATATGGCAGCCCAGGCTGCTGCAAGAACGGGCACAGGGATGGTGTATTTAGCAGTTCCCGAAAGCATATATTCCATAGAGGCGGGACGTTGCGAGGAAATAATATGCCTTCCTATGCCTTCTGTTGGTGGAAAATTTTCTACGAAAGCTTTATCTGCGGTTTTACAGCTTGCGGGCAAATGTGATGTCTGCCTGATTGGTCCGGGAATAGGTCGTTCAAAAGAAAGCGATAAGTTTATATGTGATATCATAGCAGGGATAAAGATTCCTGTTGTAATAGATGCCGACGGAATAAATGCGGTTTCGGAGAATATAAATATACTGCGCAGCAGGACAGCACCTGCTGTACTCACACCGCATGATATTGAGTTCAAGCGTCTGGGTGGAAACATCTCTGCTTTTGGGCGTATCGATGCAGCATACCGGATGGCAGGTGATCTGGGGGTTACAGTTGTACTGAAAGGGAATACGACTGTAATAGCAGATGGCAAGGAAGCGGTATATATAAATACGACAGGTAATCCGGGAATGGCTCGTGGAGGTAGCGGGGATGTGCTTGCTGGGGTGATCGCTGCGCTGATAGCTCAGGGCATAAGCTGCGGTGATGCGGCGGCAGCAGGTGTATATCTTCACGGAGCGGCAGGGGATATATGTGCGGATAGCATAGGTGAGTACGGTATGCTGCCTTCTGATATTATATCTGCGCTCCCACAGATGCTGAAGAAATATAATTCTAAATAGGGGCGGGTCCTACCGGCTACCCGCCGGTAAGGAGGACTGTTCTTGAAGAGGAGAATAGTGTTATTGTGCTGTGCTTTTTTGCTTCTGCTTACCTCGTGTGGGGAGGAAGAAAGCACGGATGCAAAGATATCTGAATTTTTTAGCGGGCTTACAAATATGACAGCAAAGGCTGTCATAGAGGCGGAGTATTCTGATTATGTGATAGAATATGAGCTTGAGTTTGTTTATTCGCCTGAACAAAGCAGAGTAACTGTGTTATCCCCGGCTGAAATTGAGGGGATAGTAGTGAGCTTTGAGGGAGACAAGGTAAGTGTGGAATATGATGGGGCATCGTTTGAGACCGGTATTCCTGAAGAAACAGGAACGAGTCCGGCGGCGTTTCTGCCAGAGCTTATGCGGGTATGGCAGAGCGGGATTCCGGAGGAATGTGGCAAGGAAAAGCTGGATGGAGCGGAGTGCCTCACGGTAGCATACAGGGTAGACAGTGAATTACTGTATAAGACATGGTTTGACATCCAGAGTTTTAAACCGGTAAAGGCAGAGCTTTTTAACAATGATGTAAGGACGCTTGCCTGTGAATTTAGGCTGTTGTCCTTTGAATAGATAGGAGGAGCTGGAATGGATAGCCAGCGGGTATGGGCAGAGATATCACTGCAAAATTTGATACAAAATTATAAAGAAGTGCGAAAGCTGGTTGGAAACAGGCAGATAATGGCAGTAGTCAAGGCAAATGCGTATGGGCATGGAGCAGCGAAAATTGCTTCAGTGCTTCAAAATGAGGGAGCGGACAGGTTTGCGGTAGCAACAATAGATGAAGCGGAAAAGTTACGTATGGCAGGGATAACTGTTCCAGTAATGATACTTGGCGCAACGCATGCAGGTGCGGCGAAGCTTCTGCTTGAATATGATATAATACAGAATGTGTATAGCCTTGAAGAAGCGGAGGCGCTTTCCAAAGAGCTTGGAGGTAGCAGGGGTAGACTCAAGGTGCATGTGAAAGTAGATACAGGGATGTCTAGGCTTGGGTTTATCTCTGAGGGTGGAGCAGGGATGGCAGCTGAAGAGATAGAGAAAGTGTTTGAGCTTAAAAATCTTGAAGTGGAAGGAATGTTTACGCATTTTGCAACGTCTGAAGTAATAGATGATGATTTTAGCAGGGTGCAGCTTCAAAAATTCAGAGAAGTTGCAGATGAACTGACAAAGAGAGGAAGATGTCCTGCGGTTCTTCATGCTGCAAATAGTGGTGCCGTTATCAATATGCCAGAAGCATATTTTGATATGGTTAGACCGGGAATAATCCTATATGGTCTATATCCCGGAGTAAATCTAGAGTCCAGATTGCAGCTAAAACCGGTTATGTCTTTGCATACACGGATAACACAGATACATAATTTTGAAAACCCTGTTACTGTAAGCTATGGGCGGACATATGAAACCAAAGGGAGATCCCGTATTGCTGTAGTAGCAATAGGATATGCGGACGGTTTGCACAGGACACTTTCAAATAAGCTTGAGGTTCTTGTGCGTGGT
>CALXAZ010000112.1 GCA_944386395.1 uncultured Clostridia bacterium | reverse complement strand
GAATGACATCGCAGCCATTCTCGGTATCGGCCGCGCTTCGGCCTATAAACTCGCCAACTCCGGATTGTTCAAGACGATCCGCATCGGCAACATGATCCGCATTTCCAGGAAGTCCTTTGAGGATTGGCTGAAGATGGAGGAAAATCACTAAATAATGGTTCAAAGACCCACTAATTTCATATTAGCGGGTCTTTGAATGTAATTACATATGTCTAGATAGGGGAAGCTGATAACATTTATTCTTCGTGCTTTACCTTACCCGATTTCCAATCCATGTAGATGTGGAAAATATCGCCTCCGGTTGTATTATGTCTTTCTGCAATTTCCCATAAGCGCCGTTGTAAAATCGGTAAACCTTTATCAAACGGTAAATTCATTTCTTTAATTTCAGCATCTAGTGCAACAATTTCTTCTATAATCGTCATAACAAACATTCCTTTCTGTTTTAGGAAAACTAGCTCCCCCTATAAATTTATTTGGAAGTATTATACCATGGTTTTCCATTGCCAACAACAGTTTGGTTTTCTTATTAGAAATTTCTATTTATTGATTCATTTGAGGGGGCGTGATTAAAAATGGATTTAGGCTACAAAATATTGCGAAAACGTAGAATAAAAACTGAGCAGGAGATTTCTCCTGCTCAGCTGATAGAGCAATATTCACTTTTTCTTGGACTTGGGGGCCTGTGCCAGCGCACTCGCTGCAGCACTCTTTGCGCTATCGCTAAAGCGATTGTCGCGGAGCACCTTAGAAGCAATGCTAGCCACACGCTTGCTGGTTTGCTTTGAGTTCTTTGCCATTCAATCCTCTCCTTTCTTTAGAATTTTGTGCTGTACTCAACGTACCCGCACAGTCTTGGTGCTAGTTCTAGTCGACTTGCCGTTGCTGACGGTGGTTCTGACCTGATACGTACCAGTTCCAACACGACGGACATGCGTAGTGGTGCGTACACGGATAATCTTCGCCATAGTAATCACTCCTTTCTTAGATGATACAGACTTAGCTGCTATAATCATGCGCAGCATAAGCAGATACCTTGTGCCGCACAATCATATACTTCACGAATTTTTAGTGAAGTCCATTCCCGAAATAAAGGCTCTTGTTAGAGCCCTTATTCTATATTTGGAATGTAGTATTCAAACTTCCCACCTGCGTCAGCACTCTGCTCAATTCTTATTACAGCATGTGCATCGTACAGTTTCTTCAAGCGGTTACCTGCACTATTCAACTCAAGACCAAACCGCTCTGCAACTTCCCTTGCGCTGATGTGGCTACCATCTGATACAAGCTCAAAAACCTGGAGAGTATTCTTCTCGAGTTTATTCCCAAGAACTTCAAAATGGCCGCTTACATAGTTTATCAGCGTAAAATTTTCGTTGCTAATTCGATTTCTTTGATTTAATGCAGATTCAACAGCGTACTGGACATCTTCACTCATGTTGGTGAGAATCATCATTGTGTTTTTCAGTTCACAAATGGCCCTCTGCCATGTCAAAAGGAACTCGTCGACAAAAGAACTGCTGCAATCAATTATGTTTTCTAGATCGCAAACGACAATATCGTCCGATATAAGGCCTCCAAGTGCCGCTTGCGATAACTCGAACATCTTTTTGGCCATAGGTCTTAAGACCAATACACCATCCCTTAGATCAACCTGCCGGGAAAGGGAGGCGACATCAAGTTTCTTAATGCGCATAAGCGTCTCTCCTCCTCTTCACGAAATGTTGGTGAACTATACTTGGAGTCTAACACACTTTCTTCGCTTTGTCAAGCATTACACTCAAAAACAATTTGTGTACCAGGAGAAAAGCAAGAATGCCTATAAATACTTGCGTAAGGTTGTCCGGCGGCATGTACAATATGGGCCCTCCCGGATCGAACCAATATCTTCCCCTTCAAAGGACCCAATGACTCGCGAATAGTGACATATCCCATGCCACCACCTGTTTTTCGTCCACTTTTGCCATACATCACCGCATTGATAAGTGCCTCTGCATCATCTTTTGTCGCAGGATATACACGCCGCTGGCTGGTAAGCATCCCTACGCCTGCATCTCCAACAGCAATTTGTATCTGGGTAGAGCCATCAGGAAATCCATACTTTTGAAGCAAATAGTAGCAAGAACCGTTGGAAAGATCTGCGCTACTATGCTCTATGCTATTTTCGACAGTCTCTTTTATAAGTGTTGCAAGATTAAATTTACACATTTTATGGCTACTAGGTAGCCAACAATCTAAGATTTCCTTTGTCTTGCGAATAGCACTGCTGGCTTGCTGAATGTCTTTTATTACGGATAGTTCAACCAAAACATCTGATTTTTGGTAATTCCTTCTCTTAAACAAAGAAGGGCGTTCTATGTCTATAAAGTCAAGTTCACTAACATTCATTCGATCCATATAACTCAATACATTAGAGTTTATATTTTTCCATTCGACGACGTGGTTAAAACGGTCACACCAAAATCTGCTTGCCGTTACAACCAGAATTATGGCGCGCGGTGTCACAAAAGTAACCTTACCAAAGTCAAAAATAACCCAAGATATTCCTTGTAAATTTTTGAGGGATGCTCGATAAAGTTCGTCGGCTGATTCCATAGACAACGAAGCTGGCACATTTATGGTAAAGCAAGTATCCATTTGTCCTTCTACCTTAATTCCCCTAAATATTAGATGTGTTAAATATAAAAATACCACATCTTGTACTTTTTTACAAGAACTATAGATGATACTTATATTAGGTGAGCCTTTCGAGGCAACTATAGAATTGGCTCCAATGTATATTTTTTGCTTACCCATGCTATGCCCGTTTGCCTCCTACCTTGAACTACCCAGAAAGGAGTCGAAAATCCCATATTCCTTCTCCCACAGTCAACCAAAAG
>CALXAZ010000111.1 GCA_944386395.1 uncultured Clostridia bacterium | reverse complement strand
GCTTATATTATGAACAGAGCATAAGAAAAAACAGCATAAAACATCTGGATGGCAATAAAAAATTAAAAATATAGTTTTTGAAAAAGAAAGAATGCTACTATTTGAAGCGGGGTGATTTTTAATCATTCCGTTTTTATTTATAAAAATTTTTTGAGGAACTTTTGCTTCATATGATTTTGAATATTGTGTGCTATCCTTTAAATAAATCAAGTATCCGTTCCAATGCTTGAAAGTAAGGCATATTATTAATGAAAGAAGGTATATAAATGGCGCAATTTACCTGTAATTTTAACTCGTATACACTCAGGCGCGCAGTGACAATAAGTGCAATAGTACCTAGCCCAGGTTGCCCAGATTACTGGGATGGTGGGGCTTGCACACACCTAAAACCAAGCAAATACCCGGTACTATATCTGCTTCATGGAACAGGAAACGATTATAGCACATGGTTAAGGTATACGCTTATAGAGCGATATGCGGAGGAGCACAACATAGTAGTTATAACGATTTCCGGGGAGAATAAGACATACGTAAATAGACAAAGAGATAAATTTTTTGATTTTATTCAGAAGGAACTTCCTGAGTTTGTATGTGCCAATTTTCCTATGGTATGAAATGCGATCAAGTATATGAAGAAAAACTGGATACCGATATTTTGGAAAAAATATAGACTTGTATAAACTTGCAGAAGAATCTGTGAAGGGTGGTAAGTCACTGCCAAAAGAGTGTATGGCAACCGGAGGAAGAGATCGTTCCTTGGAAATGAATAATAAGATATTGCGATTTCCCACAACTCTGGGTTGCTTGAAAATAGATTATAAATATCGTTTATATGATAAGCATACACCTCTACGTTTCGACGAGCAATTATACTAGTAACCTCATCCAGATAAGAATGGTGTTGTGATACAATAAGTGGATACATTCCACCAATACCCCAAAAACCAACAAGTTTATCTTTGCCACTTTCATGAGAAATGTAAAGGCTTAGCATACCTTTGTTTACATAATATACTATGCGCTCTGTTGTCCCTGTCCAGTAAAGGGGAAGTGTGCTTTTAGCGGGGAAACTGAGTTTTGTATGTGGGGAGTCCTCTAAAAGTGACTTATATTTAGAGAAGGTTTGATGGTGTATAAAATTAGATACAATCATATATAACTATTCCTTATCATCTGCGTTTAAAAAGGATGTTGTCTTTGTCTATTGTCTAAAAATTTTATAAAATATTGTGCTTTGCTACATCAGTAAAAAATGCTCAAATAGATAGCAGGTTAAGGTAAAGAAGGCGGACCAGACTGTTTGGTGTGAGGAAAACATTTGTCTTACACACACAAATTATAGCCTTGGCTTATGTCCAAAAAACTCTCATTAAATTTTATATATCAAAATATATAAAGGTCAAAAGTGTTTGGTGTAAAAATAAAATAGAACTTATACACATATACATTAGACTGTTTTAAGAATTGGGCGGTATTTATTTTTCTAACGATAAAATTATTGAGTACTTTCTTAATATTAATTTGTGATAAATATTTGTTTTTGCTTGCGTATGAAAATAAATAAAAAATTACAGAATAATTGTTCCTGTTACTATAAATGGTTTAGCAATAAATAAAGTTTGTATGAGAACACAATGAAATTACCGGAGTATATTGACAAGAATATTTGGGACATGTTATACTTACACAGTAATTAATTTCGATTTATTAAGTATTATTTAGTTATTAATACAATCGTTTTTAAGCAGTTCTAGCAACATGTATATGGTTGGAAGATAAAATCTTTCAGCAAAGTTCCGCCTCTGATTTCTCAGACCGCCAAGGATAGTCCATATGATATTTGCTATTGCTTTAGCATCTCCTCTGCGGATCTCACCTGCGTCTATGCCGAACTGAACTACAGGCAATATTGAATCGGTAACGACATCGCTGCCGCGTTTTAAGCCAGCGGTAAGGAGTTTAGAGATTCCAACCCGGTTACGTACGGCCTGATCAAGCAGCACATCCCGCCCAGAGAGCTTTTCAAAGTACCAGGAGTCTTGTTCCAGCTCCTCTTTTAGCAGATTTTCAATTGTAGCTATAGCAGAACCGTCTATTATTGGTATTACAGCGATTTTCTTGACATCCTCGCACCACCGTTCATAGAGCTCCGAATATATGTCTTCTTTGCTGTTGAAATGCTGGTTTAGAAGCGGAGGGGTTACTCCTGCGCGAGCCGCAATATCTTTCATTGTAGTTCCGTCAAAACCTTTTTTGGCAAATAGCTCGCAGGCGGCATTAAGCAGTTGTTCGTGACGGTCCTCTTTAGCAATACGTTTGTGCATATCATATACCTCTTTTTTATTCTCGTTATCTATTAAATTTATAACATATTGTGACATATGTCAATAGATTTCAGCAGTGTGCTCAGAAATACATATTGCATATGGTAAATTTTATATATGAAAGGAAGATATCAGTATGAAGGAGATAAGAGTGGGAATTATAGGCACCGGTGTTATTTCCAATCAGCATATGCAGCGTTATCAGAGCATTCCTAATGTAAAGATAGTCGCGGCGTGTGATATCAATAAGCCACGTCTCGAAGCGTGGGGTGCAAAATACAACGTGACCGATTTGTACACTGATTTCCGGGAAATGCTAAAGCGGGACGATATTGATAGCGTGGATGTGTGCCTGCATAATAACCTTCATCTGCCTATGGCATATGAGGTGATGAAATCTGGGAAAAATTGCTATTCTGAAAAACCGATGGCTGGTTCTTATGCCGATGCAAAACGTCTGTATGATGCATCAAAGACATTTGGAAAAGAACTATCGATTCATCTTGATTTTATGTTTTTTAGGCAATCACGTATGGCAAAGAAGATGATAGAGGATGGAGAACTTGGAAATATATACCATGCTCGTTCTGTAGGTCTCCGCCGTCGTGGACGTCCTGGACTTGATATGCCACTTTCTCGCGAGTTTATTCTTTCGGATTGGGCGGGACATGGTGCGCTTTACGATATGGGTGTATACCATATCTCACAGCTTCTCTATATAATGGGATTACCCAAACTGGAGCGAGTGAGTGGACAGGTATATCAGGAGATAGACTACAAGGGCAGACCAGCCTCTGAGGCAGGAATGAGCGTTGAAGAGATGGGAGTAGGGTTTGCAAAGTATGAGGGTAATATCACGTTTGATATTATAGAAACCTGGGCTATACATATGGATGAACTTGGTCCTGGATTTATAGTGGGGAGCAAAGGCGGGCTTAAGTTTACGCAGGATCCGGGATTTATGGGACGGCCGGCAACCCCTAGCCTTAAGTTTTTCACTACTAAGGGCGGGGATGATATAGATATAGATCTCAAGCTTGGGTCGAACGCTATGGGCGCTATGTCTGACCCTATGGAACATTATTATGCCAACGAGCAGGAACATTGGATAGGCTATCTTGCGGGAGAATTGCCCGAGCGTATTGATACGGCACAGGTAGCATTGCAAACGATGCTTGTAAGCGAAGGTATCTTCTTGTCTGGCAAGCTTGGTCGTGAGGTTACTGCTGAAGAGATAGCCGCTCTTAGTGTTTCTAACGCAATGCGTACTCAGGATACAGAGTGGGGCAGATTCGAATATACTTTCTAATCATATGAAAGGGGAAATCAATATGAGCAGTAAAAAGAAAATATGTGTATCTACTTTTAGTTTTTCAAATGCGCTTTATACCGATAAGATACCAACAATGGAGGATTTTTTTCGCATAGTGAAGGAACTTGGTTTGGATGGAGTAGAGCTTGTAAGCATGAATATTCTAGATCGAGATCCTGATGCAGAAAGTCCATTTGGCGCACCTGATCCGGATCGCAGTCCTGAACCTGTATTTCCAGATGGAACGCGTGCCTCAGGTACTGTATCTAGACCGGCTCCAGATACAAATACAATAAAAATATTCCAGAAGCACCGAGAAAAGATGGCGGAGGCTGCAAGAAAGCGTCCCCAGCTGATCGACAATATAAAAATATGGCTCAAAAAGTATGACCTCAGAGTGGGTAACATGCCGATTGATTTTGGAGACATAGGTAACCCAGATAAGGAAGCACGCCGCTCCGATATCGAGATGTTAAAGTTTTGGATAGATATTGCCGCTGAGCTCGGTTCGCCAAGTGTACGCTTTAATTCTGGACATGTAAATAGGGATGCAGATGGAAATCTGGATCTCAGTATTTGTATAGAGTCATACCGCGAGCTGGCTGATTATGGAGCCACAAAGAATGTTGCTGTTACTATGGAAAATCATGGCGGTGCAACAGAATTCCCAGAGGCAGTAATTGCTATCTTCAAAGGTGTGAATCATCCAAATTTCCAGCTTACTCCCGACGTAGGAAATTTCCATTTGGGCGAGGATATGTATCGTGGCATAGATATGATGTTTTCATGTGGTAAGCCAATGATAAGCCATATAAAGACATATGCTTTCGGAGATGAGTATGGAGAAGGCTGTGACTCACATACAGAATTTAGGCGTATGGGTGAGATAGCAAAGAAGCATGGCTTTGACGGGTGGTATTCGATAGAGACAAATGGTGCCTGTGGAAAAGACTTTGTAAATATTATTAAAACCAAAGAGATAATTGAGAAATATTTTTAAATCACATTGAATATTATAAATAGTTATCTAAAAAAGTGGCGATGAATAACATCGCCACTTTTTAGATAAAATAATTTACTTTATTAAAGCGAGATAAACTTGTGCTGATTGAAAGCTGCGGTAAAATGCTCGTGCTGTAAGGACCTTTCTTGAAGAGAAGATATCATGCAATCACTATTGGATTTGCCGGTATATGTTCTCTACTGAAGTTATTTAGCTACCCAGCACAAAATAAAAAGGACATTGAAAAGTCCTTTTTATTTTGTTTCACTAAAACTGCTCAAAGATATTTTTTGATTTTTTTAATATAATGAGCAAACACTATTCCCGGAGCTTCAAGCTCGTCGTTCCAACGCTTCATCCATTCCAATGATAGGTATCCGTCAAAGCCAGAGCTTTTGAGCTCATCTATACATTCTTGAACAGGGATATTTCCGTAACCGAGCATTTTGTAAACCGGACGACCGCTGACCATGATGCTGTCTTTAACATGGACATGTACAATATATTCACCCAAATTATCGACAGTCTCAGAAGGACGTTCATTCCAGTATGTAAAGGGATGATGAATATCCCATAAAACTTTGACATTAGGGCTGCCGATGCTCTGTATGAGTTTGCGCATAACATGTGAGTCGGCATAGATGCCACAGGTTTCCACCATAAGAGTGATGCCCTTTTCTTCGGCATAAGGAACAACTTTGCAAAGATTGTTGTAGACAAGTTTTTTGTCGATATACTCGCTTGGAGCGCCCCACTCCTCGGCAAGAAGGCGAACCTTGTCTGTCCCAACGGTGACACACAAATCGATATATGCCCTGATGTTATCGGTTACTGCGTCAAACGGAAGGCTGAGAAGGCAGCTTGCGTCTGACGAGAGACATGAAATTTCAAGACCTGAATCGGCTATTTCACGCAGAGAAGTCGCAAGACGCTTTTCTCCAAAACATGGTGCCTTTGGAAGAAAAAGGTCGGCGCCAAGTCCGCGTATTTCAACACCGTCATATCCAAAATCATTTGCTGCTGCTAGAACCTCATTTAGCATCCAGTCCGGGCAGCCGATAGTCGAAAAGCTGAATTTCATATTGAACCCCATCCTTTTGAGAAAGTAGCGGTTTATATTGATGTAGAGTAGTTTGGAGCTTCTTTTGTTATATAAATATCGTGAGGATGGCTCTCTTTCAGTCCAGCGCCTGTTATGCGTACAAAGCGTGCCCTGGACTGTAGCTGTTGAATATTAACCGTACCGCAGTACCCCATGCCTGAACGGAGCCCTCCCATCAGCTGGAAGATTGTTTCGGAAACAGCCCCCTTATATGGTACCCGCCCTTCTACTCCTTCTGGGACAAGCTTTTTGGCATTTTCCTGGAAATAGCGGTCGCGACCTCCGCGGTTCATTGCACCCAGCGAGCCCATTCCGCGGTATACCTTAAATTTTCTGCCTTGGAATATTTCGTCCTCTCCCGGACTTTCATCGCATCCGGCAAGCAGCGAACCAAGCATGACTGCATCCCCACCAGCGGCGAGCGCTTTGACTATATCACCAGAATACTTAATTCCACCATCGCTAATTACAGGGATACCGTGCTTATGTGCAACACATGCGGCATCATATACCGCTGTTATCTGGGGAACACCAATACCGGCAACTACACGGGTTGTACATATGGAACCGGGACCTATACCAACCTTTATGCAATCTGCACCAGCGGCAATAAGTGCTTCAGCAGCTTCAGCAGTGGCAATATTTCCTCCTACGAGCTGTACATTTGGAAAAGCAACTTTTACCTTTTCAAATGCCCTGATATAATTCAGAGAATGACCATGCGCGGAGTCCATAACGAGAAGATCAGCTCCTGCAGCGATAAGAGCGGACGCACGCTCGAGCACATCGGCTGTTGCGCCAATTGCCGCACCAACGAGCAGGCGACCATTTTCATCTCTTGCAGTATTCGGATATGCAAGAGCTTTATCGATATCTTTTATCGTGATAAGTCCCTTTAAAGCAAAATTTTCATCAACCAAAGGAAGCTTTTCGATTTTATGCTTTCTGAGGATTTCCTTTGCTTGGCGAAGGGTTGTGCCAACAGGGGCGGTTATAAGACCTTCGGCAGTCATGACCTCTGCTATCCTCTTTGTCATGTCCTCCTCAAATTTTAGGTCACGGTTTGTAATTATTCCCACAAGCCGATCATTTGAGCATATCGGAACTCCTGAAATGCGGAATTTTGCCATTAGATCATCGGCATCCTGGAGGGTATTATCTGGAGAGAGGAAAAACGGGTTTGTAATAACGCCGTTTTCAGAGCGCTTTACAAGGTCGATTTCTTCAACCTGGGCAGCGATCGACATATTTTTGTGGATTATCCCTATACCACCTTCACGCGCGATACCTATGGCCATGCGGCTTTCAGTTACCGTATCCATAGCAGCACTGATAATAGGGATATTGAGCTTGATTTTTTTCGTAACGTATGTCGACAGATCCGCCTCCGAAGGAAGGACATCGCTTTCGCTGGGGATTAGAAGGACATCATCAAAAGTAAGCCCTTCCTTAATAAATTTTTCCGAATATACAGGATTTATCACGTTTGTGTCTCCTTTCTTTTTGCTGTTAATGTTGAATGGAAAGGGAAACTATAATTGATATATGATAACATCGTAAATATAGTTTGTCAATAGAAAAATATTTGAGTTATATACTGCTGAGTA
>CALXAZ010000110.1 GCA_944386395.1 uncultured Clostridia bacterium | reverse complement strand
AGCAAGCAGCATAGCAGCCTGAGGACCCTGATAAGCATGCTCGCCTGGATCGTAATATTCGTCGAGACTGTGCATAGTGCCGCTACCGCCGGCGCCGGTGCATATTGCCTGCACTCCGGCTTCAACTGCCATCATCATATTACAGGCAGCGCCTGAGCGGAGGACGGGCTCTTCAACACCCATATTTTGAAATATCTCGTACAGGGATTCTATGATAGGATTATGTATATTCTGTTCAGACATGCGGAGGTCGGCAATGATCTCGCAGTCCCAAGTTACTCTTTGGACACCATCTCCCCAGCGGGCAGCTTCGTCAACGCATGCCTTTTCAACAGCAGCAAGAATTTTTTCGTGAAGCTTTTCCAACTCAGCCTGCTCGAGTGAACGATAGTTCATCTTTACCACAACTTCAGGTGCTACAGCGTTTATAGCCTCATCTGTGCCGGCGTGGAAGTTCGATACACAGAAGATAGTTCTTGGTTCGGAGGGTACCTCAATGTCCGCAATGTTTGCAACGGCACGGGCAGCGGCATTCATAGCGTTAGCAACTTTTCCAAAGGAGCCGGCTGCGTGACCATCCTGCCCATGGAAAGTTATAACTGCGTTGCGGATAGCTTGACCCTGGTAAGATATGTTGCCAAAACCGGCACTGTCAAGGCTGATGCTTGCGTCAAACTTGTTTTCGCTCATAAGCTTTCTCATTCCGCCGAGAGCACCCTTTCCCTCTTCTTCGACTGTTGTTACAAATACGAGATCACCTTCAGTTTCGATGTTTGCGTGGTTGAGACCTCTAATTATGCTGAGGAGGGCGGCGCAGCCACTACAATTATCGTTTACTCCGGGCAGATATATCCGGGAACCCTCGTATTTTGGCTCCAATACTGTATCTATGGGGAAAACTGTATCCATATGTGCCTCCAGCAGTACCCTGGGACCATTGCTTTTCCCCTTGCGAGTGCCGATAGCATTGCCAAATCTATCGGTATGAACATCCGTGAGACCGAGCTTTGTGAAGTATTCGCATACAGCTTTAGCGCGGTCCTGTTCATGGAAGGTCGGGGCGGGTATTTTTGCAAGAGCTACCTGCTCTTCGAGACGCTGAGCCTGATCGGAAATAAGAAATTCCATTGCAGACTTCACGGCTGGGGCATCGCGCAAAGCTGAATGCGCAGACTTGATTTTTTCAGAAACAGTGTATTTCTCCATAGAGCTTCCCTCCAAAATAAATTTGGCGAGCTGTCGCGATCTTTGCCGTAGACAGCTCGCCTGTAAAAATATTAGCACAGTGTAATGAAAAAGTCTAGGTTCCACGTAGATAATTTGTTATTATATCAAAAATTTGATACTTATTAACCAACAAAAGAAAATAAAAAATAGTGCAAAAAGGTAATAATTTATAATTTGTTTCCAAACCATTTTCTGGCATATGAAATAAATTGTTTTGCAGCTAAAGTCATAGGGACTTCTTTTAACCAGATTATGTAGATCGGGCGGTATGGGCTTGGATAAATAATATGCAGAACATTTGTGCTATCATCAGTAGTAATAGCGCTTGATTCTGGAAAAATTGCTATTCCAACTCCAAGTTTTACCAATAATTTAGGGTTTGGATAGTTTGAAGAAGCTGTTTTTGGAGTAAATCCAGCTGTATCAAACATTTTCTTTACAAAGGTATAGAGAGTAGAGGATTTATCGGGAAGGATAAAAGTCTCGTTTTTTAAATCTCTTAAATCTACGCTGGAATCCGAAAGTAAATTGGAGCTTTTCGAAAAAAACAAAACAATTTCTTCGGTGCAAAGTTGAATTTTATTTATTTTGCTTTCAAGAGAAGCTGGTATATCTGGATCGGGTATTATATATATGCTTTTATTATCTAAATTTTCAAAAGAAAATATGGAGTTATTATAATTTATCTCTATATTAGGATATTTTTCACCAAAGCTGCTTATCATGGACAAGAAATCGCCAGAAAGCGAGGTCATGATAGTAATGTCTTTATCATGACAATAGTCACCTCTCAATTTTGCAAGAGAACTGTCTAAAATATTTATTGCCCGCTTAGCATCGTTAAAAAGTATTTTGCCAGCATCAGTGAGAACCATTTCTTTGTTAGACCGTTCAAATAAAGTGACCCCGATTTCATTTTCCAACGTTTTAAGACTGCGGCTAAGTGAGGGCTGTGATACATGAAGAGAATTTGCAGCGCTAGTAACGCTCTTTAGTTCTGCTATAGTACAGAAATATCTTAGATGAAGAAGTTCCATAAATCAATTCCTTTTAGTATAGTCATATAACATTGAAGTTATATGAAGTAGAAAAGATAACGATATATGTATTGGACAATAGAAAATAACAAAGGTAGTATATTAACTGTCAAAAATCGAGTGACAAATATTATAAAAATTCTGTTTTTAGAATTTGATACAAGGAGGAGATCATAAATATTATATCAAATTTGAAAAAAAAATCAATAAAAGGGCTATCGGAAAGTGATGGCAAGGAGGAATTATGATAACTAAGAAGATATTGTCCATTATGCTTGTAGTAGCAGTGCTGGCTACAATATTTGTCGGATGTGGACAGAATGAAGCTACTACTGCAACGACAGAACCTGCATCCACGCAGACAACAACGGAAAAAGAGCTCACCCTAAACGAAGAAGGCGAATACGATATACCTCTCCCTTTGAGCGATGAAACAGTGACATTTACCATATGGGGAGGGAGCCCGGCAGGAGGAAATTCATCTGGCTCAGGTATGGAGAGCTACAATGATTCAATAGCACGCCAAGAAATGGAACGGCGCACAAATGTACATATAGAATGGAATCATCCGGTATCAGGACAGGAAGCAACTCAGTTTAACCTGATGATAGCATCCAATGAATATACTGATGGAATTTTTGGAAGCACAACATATTATATCGGAGGTCTTGACAAATACATAGATCAGGATGTTTTGATAGATTTAGCTCCTTATGCTCAGTATTATCCAAACTATAACAAGGTACGTTCGATAAATGAAGATTGCTTGCGCGAAACAGTAACTGACAAGGGAAGGATAGCGAGCTTTTGGACTATAAATTATACTCCTCAGCCGTCCTATGCGGGCTTTTTTGTTCGTGGGGATTGGGCAGAAGAGCTTGGAATTGATCTGGAAAATGTAAAAACATATGATGATTGGCACGAAATGCTTACTACATTCAAAAATGGGATAAGCGGTATTGATTTTTCGCTTATGGAAGGATATTGCCAGGATATATCGAGCAATCTTCTATTGACAGGCAGAAATTGTTACGATACGTTCTATAATCTGGATGGGAAGATGTATTATGGTCCATATACAGAAGAGTGGAAAGACCATGTGTTAATGATGAAGCAGTGGTATGAGGAAGGGCTTTTTGATCAGGATTTCTTTTCTCATAAAAGCTCTGACACTGATACATACGCATTAAATAATCGGGTGGCTGTAGCCTCATCTGTATATATCAATGCTGATAGATGGGATATGATGACAGATGCGGAAAATCCGGATTGGACACCAATAGCACATCCGATTGAAACTGATGATACTTTAAGGAAAATTTCGGTTTACAGCGCGATGAAATATGCCAAAGGAATAAGCGTTCAGGTTTCTACAGCGTGCAGCGAGGAGCTGATACCAGTATTTTGCCAGTGGATGGACTATCAGTACACTAAGGATGGAAGCATACTAGCATGTTATGGTGTACAGGGTGAAAGCTTCGAGTTTGACGAAAATGGAGATCCGTACTTTCTGGACATTGTAACAAATAATCCGGAAGGGCTGAGCCAGAATATCATGCAGGCAAGAATGACTTTTGGGGCCAGCGGAGTGCAGGGATGGTATGATTGGAACCGTGAAATTTCTAAATCTGCAAGCGAAAAGCAGCGTACGGGCTGTGCAGAAGCATGGGAGGCCAATAGCGATCCTGAGATTCAGCCACAGCTTACCATTGCTGAGGAGCATGCTTCTGACTATAGTGCTAAACTTAATGAAATACAGACATATGTAGATGAATGGGCAGTAAAAGTGGTAACAGGAACTCAGTCTCCTGATACATACGATGATTTTATAGCCGAGATTGAAAGAATGGGAATGAAAGAGCTGCTTGAATGGCAGCAGGCTGCTCTTGACGCTTATTACAACAGAGATCTAACGGTTGGAATGAATTAAAAAAGATGGAGGACGTCAGCCCCAGTGGTATAAGTCACTGGGGCTGACATAAAAAGAAGAAAAATGAAAGAAATAAGAGTAGGCTTTATAGGAACTGGAGTAATATCTCATCGTCATATGCAGAATTATGAAAAAATTCCCAATGTAAAAGTAGTTGCAATATGCGATATAGATAAAAATAAACTGGATAAATGGGGAGAGAAATATGGAATACCCGAAAAAGACAGATATACAGATTATCGGGAACTGTTGGCGCGGGATGATATAGACTCTGTGGATGTTTGCGTACATAATAACCTGCATGCACCATTATCGATTGCAGTTATGAAAGCGGGGAAACATTGCTTTTGCGAAAAACCGATGGCAGCAAGCTATGCAGATGCAAAAACTATGTACAATGCATGGGAAATGTATGGAAAACCTAAAAATAAGGAATTTGGGATCCAGATAAGTACGCTATATAACGGGCAGACTAGGCTTGCTAAAAAGATGATTGCGAACGGAGAGCTGGGGCATGTATATTATGCGCGTTCAATTGGGCACCGAAGAAGAGGTAGACCGGGGCTTGACATGATTCAGCTGTCACCTGATTTCTATTCGGCAGAATTTGCCGGGCACGGTGCCCTGTTTGATATGGGGATATACCATATAGCGCAGCTGCTTTTTATACTTGATCTTCCTAAGCTGAAGAGTGTGTCAGGTTCTGTTTTTACAGAAATAGAGCAGAGTGAAAAGCTACTTAACGGTCGTAAATTTGAAGTCGAAGAGCTGGGGCTTGGATTTGCAAAGTATGAAAACGGATTGACTTTGGATATTATGGAATCTTGGGCGCTGCATATGGATGTAGTGGGTGATACTTTTATTGCTGGGAGCAAGGGAGGTCTACGCTTTTGCAGAGAAGAGGCACGTTCTATTTTGCCAGGTAGCAATAAAATGCCAGGAATGGGACTTAAGTTTATGACGATACATAATGGTCGTAATATAGATATAGATCTCATGGTGGGCGGCAATGACAGTTATGAACATGCAGAGGATCCAACGTTGAAATATTACGATGAAAATCATGCTCACTGGTATGCATATCTGTCTGGAGCTATTCCACAAAGATACCCAACAGCAGACATTGCACTTGCTACTGCTAAAGTTAGTGAAGGGATATTTCTGTCAAGCAAGCTAGGAAGGGAAGTTACTGACGAAGAGATAGACGAGCTGAGTAAGTCGACAGCAGTGAGACGTCAAGATACGGAGTGGGGAACTTTTGAATACGAATTTTAGGAGAACAGAATGGAAAAAATATACCTTCAAATGTATTCGCTTGGGATGAATAAATGGAGCCCAACAAAAGAAAACTTACGGGAAATTTCGGCAGCAGGATATAGCGGGGTAGAATTTTGTATGTCTGATTATGGAGGATTTACCCCTGAGCAGATGATTGAATTGTTAAAGGAAAATGGATTAACTTGTCCATCTTCGCATATGAAAATGAATCAAATTGACGAAAATTTGGAGTATATGAGTAAGATAGGGATAAAATATGCTACTGTTTCGTCGCATCCATTTTCAGATGAAGATGAGACTCTGAAGTGTGCAGAGCTGCTTAATGAAAATGGTTACAAGGCAAGTAAATACGGAATAAAGGTAGGATATCACAATCATGGTAGGGAGTTTAACAAAATCGGTGATTGTTATCTTCTAGAGTTGCTTATTAAAAATACCGAGCCCCAATATGTGTCTTTTGAGTTGGACTGTGGATGGTGCGCAGCGGCAGGGGCTAATCCAGAGGAAATATTAAAAAAATATCCTGAAAGAATATTTGGAATACATGTTCGTGAAAAAGGCGAAGTTGAAGGTCCAGGAGAGCTTTTAAAGCCAGGACAGCCAAGCCCTCTTGCTAGAATGGATGAAAAGGAACGTGAAGCGTACATGAAAAAACGCTTGGAAGCATCTAAACATGGGGTGCGTCCTGGAGAAGGGCTTGTTAATTGGACAAATATCAAGAGGCTGGGAGATGAATCAGGAGTTGAAATATATGTAGTAGAAAGAGATAGTGAATTTGACGGGAAAAGCAGGATGGAGTGCCTTAAAGAAGATGCTGCAAACCTTAAAATAATTAAATAATCTGGAAAAATGTATATCTTTATTTTAGATAATTGAATCAACTGATATTTTGACTATATTTTATAAAAGCAGGTTGATATAGCCTGTATATAAAGAAACCCTCCATATGGAGGGTTTCTTTATAACTATTTGTAATGTATAAAAAAGTATAAAACTGTCCAAATATCTTTTTGTAGTTTTCTGTCTTACTCATTTAAGATATTTAGAGCCTGATAAACTATGTTTTTTGTGCATAGACCATATTTTTCCAGTAATTTCTCTGCCGGACCAGAACAGCCAAAGCAATCCTGCACACCTATTCTACGTAATTTTGTGGGAAGCTTTTCACCGAGCAGCGAAGCTACTGCTTCTCCAAGACCTCCGATTATACTGTGTTCTTCTACAGTAAGAATTTTTCCTGTCTCTGCAGCGGAAGCAAGAATAAGCTCTTCATCCAAAGGTTTTATCGTATGAATGTTTATTACTGTTGCAGATATGCCAAGAGCAGAGAGCTCTTTGGCAGCTTCGAGTGAGTAGGGGACCATTATGCCGGTGGCAACGATTGTAATATCTGCACCGCTTGTAAGTTTTATGCCCTTTCCAAGTTGAAAGGAATAGTCAGGGCAGTCATTTATAACAGGTGATGGCATACGGCAAAAGCGAAGATATATTGGTCCTTTATGAAGGTATGCCGCGCGGACAGCCGCTTTTGCCTCAATGTCATCCGAGGGACAGATGACCGTCATACCAGGAATTGAACGCATAAGAGCAATATCTTCACAGCACTGATGGGACGCCCCGTCTTCGCCTACGCTTATTCCGGCATGAGTAGCGGCAAGCTTTACGTTCATCTTTGGATACCCTATGGAGTTTCGTATCTGTTCAAAGCCTCTCCCTGCGAGAAACATTGCAAAGCTGCTTGCAAACGGAACAAAACCAACAGAAGATAATCCAGCGGCGGCAGATATCATGTTTGCTTCTGCGATTCCAAAGTTTAAATGCCGCTCAGGAAATGCTTTTTTAAATATGTCTGTTTTTGTTGCCCCGGAGAGATCTGCATCGAGGACAATGATATTTTCAAATTCTGTGCCAAGCTCACGGAGTGCATTTCCATAACTCTCTCTAGTCGCAATTTTATTCATCGCTGCCTCCATTTCTCAATGAGGAAAGCTCAGCAATAGCCGCATTGTATTGTTCTTCATTGGGCGCTTTTCCGTGCCAACTTGCTGTGTTTTCCATAAAGCTTACGCCCTTACCCTTTATCGTATGCGCCACGATGCATGTAGGGCATGATGTCTCCCTGCGCGCGGCATTGAATGCAGCCTCAAGGCTGTCAAAATCATGCCCGTCAGCTTCAATGACGTTCAGTCCAAATGCTGCCGCTTTATCTGTGATAGGGTCCGGGTTCATTATGTCGGAGATATTTCCATCTATCTGAAATCTATTGTTATCAATAATTACACATAAATTGTTCAGCTTATAATGTGCGGCAGACATCATAGCTTCCCACACCTGCCCTTCCTGAAGCTCTCCATCGCCCACTAGGGCATATGTGCGAAAACCTGATTTGGAAAGTTTGCCTCCGAGAGCAACTCCGACAGCACAAGAAATCCCCTGTCCCAGACTGCCTGTTGAAATGTCTACGCCAGGAACGGTATTTATATTTGGATGTCCTTGCAGATAGCTGTTCATCTGGCGCAGTTTTAGCAGATCCCCCTTTGGAAAGAATCCGCAAAGAGCGAGTGCCGAATATAATGCCGGGGCGGCGTGACCTTTTGAAAGGACAAAGCGGTCACGAGAAGGGTTGCGCGGTTCGTGCGGAAAAATGTGTAACTCCTTTTTGTATAGGTACGCAAGGATATCTGCGGAGGATAAACTGCCCCCCGGGTGACCGGAGCGTGCACTGTACACCGATTCGATTATGCACATGCGCATATCAGTTGCAAAGTTTATAAGCTCCCGTTTTTCGGCACTTGTCATGATTTCACCTCAATTTTTTAATTTTTGTGCCTTGCGTGCTCGAGCACACAAAAATTATATATCCTAAAGAGTGAAAAAGACTATTGCCAGTACAGCTAAAAAGAAAAAAAGAATATAGCTAAAATTGTTATAATTGCACTAATAAATAAATTTTTGAGCGGACTTGCCTAACAAAATCAAATATATTAAAATGAATGATGAGGTGATATCGATGTCGGTTACAATAAAAAAGATTGCGGAGATAAGCGGTGTCTCTCGTGGAACGGTTGATAGGGTACTGAACAACCGTGGTAAAGTAAGCGAGGCTGTTGAGCGAAAAGTAAGAGAGACGGCACAAAGGCTGGGATATACTCCAAACATGGCAGGCAAAGCCCTTTCTATAAAGAAAAAGGAGATAGTGATAGGTTCAGTGCTTCCATCAGAGGGAAATCCATTTTTTTATGAGATAATGAGGGGAATGATTGTTGCTGCGAATGAATTGAGCGACTATGGAGTTAGGCTTGAGATAAAGAAGATGCGCGGCTATGATCCTGAGAAGCAGGAAAGGCTGATAGATGAATTTTCAAAAAGAATAGATATCCTTTTGATAACTCCGGTGGACGATGATAGGATAAGGGAAAAGATCGACGCTCTGGCAGAGTGCGGAGTGCCTACAATAACTTTAAATTCCGATATATGCGACAGCAAAAGGGTATGCTATGTTGGAAGTGATTACTTTAAAGGCGGAGAGATTGCCTGTGGTATGTTAGCTATGGCTACTGGAGGGCGGGCTAATCTGGGGATAATAATGGGAAGTTCTAAAGTGCTCGGTCATAGCCAGAGGCTGGATGGGTTTATGAAGATTTTGAGGCAGCGATTCCCGGATATTAGAGTAACCGGAACGACAGAGACCGAGGATGACGACATAATAGCCTTTGACCGGACAAGAAAATTGTTAGAAAGATATCCCCAGACAAATGCATTGTTTATAGTGGCAGCTGGAGTGTATGGTGCTTGTAGAGCTGTTATAGATAATGGAGTTGATAAAGATATTTGCGTTGTAACCTTTGATGATGTGCCTTCAACGGTGGAAATGATGGAGCGCGGGCTTGTCCGGGCAACAATATGCCAGCAGCCATTTACACAGGGATATGAGGCGGTCAAAATAGCGTTTGATTATTATCTGGGAAAGAAAGTGCCGGCAGATGGAATAGTTGAGATAGAAAATGAGATAAAAATTATGGAATGTTTTTGATGTTTGGGCAAGATTATTAAAACTGAAAGATGATTTGTACTTAGCGATAAAGGGCAGAGCTACTCTCTGCCCTTTATCGCTTCTTTTACAAAATTTACAAAAATACAAAATAATAAAAAATATTACTATAACTTTTAATAAAAATATATTAAACTATGATTTGCGTGTCTGGACACATGGCGAGAAAAGCAAATAAAAATGTCCGATTTAGGTAAAGAAAATAATTCATAATTATGTTATATTTAATTTCGATAAATCAAGTTTATCAAGCATTACACATTATCAAAAGGAGGATACTTATGAGCAGAGTCAAAGTTTTGGCGCTTTTCCTTGTGCTGGTGTTGGCTGTTGGTCTTTTTGGCGCATGTGGTGAAACTGATGAAACCACTGCTTCCACAACCGGATCGACTCAGTCCAGCGAAACAACGACCGGTTCTGACGAGCCGTTTGTAAACACTATGCCCATCACCGACGATACTACAACTATCACGGCGTGGCGCGCATGGTCATCCACCCTTCTGGACGACCCAAATGAAATCACATCAAACAAGATCCTGGAGGAAAAAACTAATATCCATGTTGAGTTTATCTGTGCATCAACGACAAATGCCATGGAGCAGTTCAACATAATGGTCGTGTCCCAGGACTATGCGGATGTGATTTTTGCCAACATTTCAAGCTCGGGTGCAACACAGGCTGCTTACTACGGCGGTATAGATAAGGCTATTGCTGACGAGGTGTACGTGGATATGAAGGACTATATGCAATATGCTCCTACATTCACCGAATATTTCAACAGCGATGATAATATCCGTAAGCAGTGTACAACAGATGGTGGCGCGATCTTCTTCAATAATATTCAATCTGGCGAGCAGCCGTCATGGTGTGGTCCGATGGTTCGTACAGACTGGCTTAGCGAAATTGGTATGAACAAAGAAGATATCAAGAGCTATGACGATTGGTATGAAATGCTTACAGCTTTCAAGGATGCAGGTCATGAAAATGCATTTAGTCTAGCAGCGGACGGATATGATCTGATGGGCTATTTCGAAGGCGGTTATGACATGATTCCTAGCTTTTATAACAAGGATGGTGTTGTAACCTATGGTGCCATAGAGGATGGCTTTAGAGATTATCTTACAATGATGAATAAGTGGTATACAGAAGGTCTTGTCGATATTGATTTCTTTACAAGAGCGAATAGTGATAAGCAGACCCTTTTCTCACAGGATAAGCTCGGTGCTATCGACAGCAACGCGTATACAACGGCAGAGCTTTGGCCGGCTGTACATGGTGGCGAAGGCGTAACTTTTGAAGCTGTTGCTCTCCCGAGCGTAGACGGTACAAGCAAGACACACTTCCGCCGCGTCAACCAGATATGTGGTACTACCCCGATATTTATGACAACAGCAGCAGTTGACAACGGGAACGATATAATTGCAACGCGTTGGATGGACTATCGCTATACCGATGACGGTGCATTTTCTATCAACTATGGTGAAGAAGGCTTGCACTGGACGCTTGGCGATGACGGGCTTCCGCACTTTACCGATGAATTTATAAAGAATTCTGAGTATAGCCAGAGCGATATGGTTTCTCTGCACACAGATAACCGCAGTGGCGGCTATTATATGTGGGTATCGGAGAAGGATATGTATACAGAAGAGACATATAGCGGGCAGGATATGTGGATGAATAGCTCGACCGGAGATTGGGTTATGCCTCCTGTAACACTTACAACAGAAGAAGGCAATGAGTATTCAGCAATTTATACCGATATAGAGACGTTTATGAGAGAGTCTGTCGTATCTTTCATCGTTGGACAGAAGCCGCTCAGTGAGTGGGATGCCTATGTTCAGCAGATAAATGATATGAATATTGACCGTTGCATTGAGCTTTACCAGCAGGCGCTTGACCGCTACAATGCAAGATAGAAACAGCAGGTAGGTATAAGAAACATACATATAGTAGCAACGATAAACCCTGGCTAATGCCAGGGTTTATCGTTGTTAAAAATAGGTTTGTGACCGGAAAGGTAAATTGCCATGTCCGATTACGGTATAGAAAAACATATAACAGCATGCTATAATAACCATAAAAGTAGAGAGGTATAAAAATAATAGTGCACAGACATTTGGCTGTGCACTATTTGGAAATATTTAAAGGATGGTTTTCTACTTTTTTGATTGCTCAGCACTTTGCTGGTTGCGGTATTCTATTGGGGTAACACCATAATAATTTTTAAAAGTTCGGTAAAAATGGCTAAGGGTAGAATATCCAACGGATTCTGCAACGATTTCTATTGTAATCTGTGGATTTTTGAGCATTACACCGGCTTTTTTCATTTTCAGTCTGCGCACAAGCTCTACAAAGGTTTCACCGGTGTATTCTTTTATCAGGCGAGAGATGTGGCGCTCACTGTAATTAAAAAATTTACTTAAGTCGGATATGGACAGGTTATTATAGTTGGATTGAATATAATTGAGTATAAGGACTATATTGTCGTCAGTTCCGCTTGTGATGGGATTTGGTATTACGGCAGTATGACTGTACTGGCGCAGGAGATCTATAAAAAACTTTTCCGT
>CALXAZ010000109.1 GCA_944386395.1 uncultured Clostridia bacterium | reverse complement strand
ATAATGGAATGTGTTACAATGAAAGTCATCCATCTCATAGGTGGCGGCGATCAAGGAGGGGCAAAAACTCATGTCCTATCGCTGCTGAGCGGACTTATGAAGCATATAGACGTCACGCTCGTCAGCTTCCGGTCTGGCGATTTTGCCGGCGAGGCTGAAGCTCTTGGTATCCCTACCGAGATCATTGCCACAGGCAATCCTCTGCGCGACATATCTCAATTGCGTAGGCTTTATAGAAAAGGCAGCTATGATATCGTCCACTGTCACGGCGCAAAAGGCAACATGATGGGGTGCCTTCTGAAAAAGCTTGAGCATGCCACAGTCGTCACAACTGTCCACTCGGACTACCGGCTCGACTACCTCGGGCGCCCTCTTGGAAACCTCACCTATGGCACAATAAACCGCATTGCACTCCGCATGATAGAAAACCACATTGGGGTCTCCGACCCTGTCGCAGAAATGCTGATATCGCGCGGATTTTCTCCATATAACCTTTTTTCAATATATAATGGTCTTGATTTTAACATAACTCATACCCCCATAGACAGAACAGAATATTTCCGCAGCATGGGCTTTGAGGTAGGTAGTGACGATGTAGTATGTGGAATTGCTGCACGGCTTAGCCCAGTCAAGGACATTCCAACCCTTCTTCGCGCCTTTGCCTCCACTCCCCCCCACATGAAGCTCATCATAGCTGGCGACGGGGAGGACGCAGTCATGCTCAAGGAACTATCCTCCGAGCTTGGAATAAGCGACAGGGTCTGCTTTGCCGGATGGGTCGACGACATGGACAGCTTCTATAACGCAATAGATATTACTCTGCTCACTTCTCTCTCCGAGACCTTCCCTTACGCAGTTACAGAGGGTGCACGATACAAAAACGCCGTTATATCCTCCCGTGTCGGGGGAATCCCAATGCTCATAAGCCACGGCATAAACGGCTTTCTGTTTACGCCTGGGGATATTTCTTCCCTGTCAAAGTATCTCACAATACTCGGCACAGACGATTCACTCCGCCGCGAATTTGGAGAAAAAATATACGAAAAGGCTTCTCGCGATTTCTCTATTGAGGCCACTATCAGCCGTCAGTTAGAAATATACGAAACTATCGAACGCCGCAAGCAACTTGGTCGCGACCGGAGGCACGGCGTCACAATATGCGGCGCATATGGCAAGGGGAACGCCGGTGATGACGCGATACTCGAAGCCATTGTGCAGGAGATCCGCTCTATCGACCCTGATCTTCGCCTGCGTGTGCTCTCACGCACCCCAAAAGTCACACGGCTAAGCTATCGCACAGACTCATTATATACATTTAATATCCCTGCCATGCTGCGCGCTTTCCGCCGAAGTAGGCTCTATATAAACGGCGGTGGGAACCTTATGCAGGATGTCACTTCTACACGTTCAATACTTTTTTATCTGCTAACCCTCAGGCTTGCGCGCTTTGCACACTGCAAGGTGATGATGTATGGCTGCGGTATTGGTCCGATATATAAGGAAGGAAACCGCAAACGCACAGTGAAGGTGATAAATGCCTGCGTGGATGAAATAACACTCCGCGAGGATGGTTCTCTTGCCGAGCTCGAGCTGCTCGGTGTTACAAAGCCAAACATCACACTCTCTGCCGACCCGGCTCTTATCCTTACGCCAGACGACAGCTCTGCCGTAGATTCAGCCTTTATCTCTAACGGGATAGATCCTCACGGAAGATATATCTGTTTTGCTCTGCGCAACTGGCCATCCTTTGACTCAAAAAGTACAGTCTTTGCCCGTGCGGCGGAATACGCCTTTGAAAAGTACAATCTCACCCCCGTGTTCCTTCCGATAGAGCGCGAGAAAGATGTCAATGCCGCAATACTGGCGGCAAAAACTCTTTCATGCCCCCACTATATCGCACGCAGCATGGAAACTGCAAGGATAACTATCGGGATGCTTGCACGCATGGAAGCTGTTGTCTCCATGCGTCTGCATGGGCTTATTTTCGCTGCCGGTCAGGGAGTCCCGCTGGTAGGTATAGCATATGATCCTAAGGTGAGTTCTTTTATGAAATATATGGGGCAGGAGCTATGTATATCGATAGACGATGTAGATGAAAGCTCGCTGATTTCGCTTATTGACAGAGCAGTTGCTCTTAAAAAGGATGATTTGATAGGCGCGGTTGAAAAGCTGCGTGAAACAGAAAAGAAAAATATTAAGGTTGCGGCAAAACTATTAAAATAACGAAAGAAGGGCTTAAATGCGCCAGATAGTATGTCTCTCCACCTCCAACTGGGAGGGGCACCCCACAAGCAAGCAGCAGGTGATGAGCCGGATAAAGGATGCTGAAATCCTATACTTCGATCCTCCCATAACCATGATAGCACCTCTAAAGGACAAGTCTGCAAAACCTCGTATGTCCAAATATAAAGAGAAAGGGTTTAAACCGGCAGAAAACATTACGGTCTACGCTCTGCCTCCTGTTCTCCCACTGTATAACAAGCATCGCTCTTTAAACAGAATGAACCAGCGGAGGATCGCCGCTTTTGTCCGCGAAAAAATGAAGAAGCATGGCTTCCACAACCCAGTTCTCTGGGTATACCACCCCTCGAATGTTGACGCTATCGAGCATATACCTCACTCTTCGCTTGTATACCATTGTGTTGACCGCCACTCTGCCTACCCGGGGCTTATTGACCCGGCAGTGGTTGACGGCATGGAAGCAGAACTTGCCCGGAAATGTGATATGATTTTTGCCACCGCAAAAGGGCTTGCGGAGACGCTGAAAAAGTATACCGACAACGTTCATCTTCTTCCAAATGGTGCAAACTATGAGCTTTTTAGCCGCGTAGACGAGCCGGGGCTTCCCATTCCCAACGACCTGTTCAATATTCAAAAGCCGATACTTGGCTTTATCGGAGCTCTTCAGGACTGTAACGACTATTCTCTCGTTTCCGAAGCCGCCCGGCGGCATCCCGAGTGGTCCTTTGTATTTATCGGCAACCCGTTACCCGGCGTTGATTTGAGCGAGATAACTGGCAGAGACAATATACATCTGCTTGGTCCAAAGCCGCACAATGAGCTTGTATGTTACATCGCAAATTTTGACGCGTGCCTCAATCTGTTCCGGCCAAACGCACTTTCAAAGGACGTAAGCCCATTAAAATTCTATGAGTACCTGGCAACTGGCAAACCAATTGTCTCAACCCCCCAGCCGGAACAGATACTTGACTATAGAGATGTCATCTATATCGGGGCTACTCCAGACGAATTTGAACAGCAGTGTGCGCGTGCCATCGCCGATACCTCGCCTGAGTTGAAAGCAAAGCGCCAGGCATACGGACGATTGTGCTCATGGGATGCACGCGTATCCGAGCTGCGAGAGGTGCTTGCCTCAAAAAATATACTTACAGAATAACGTTTTTATTAAAAAGGGGGATTTCCCCTCTATTTTTCTTGTTTAAGCCGCTGATTTTGATGCAATTCCATCTTCGTCATTGAAAAAACCGTGTCACTAATATACAATATTTGTGTAAATATCTACTCCGTTATACTTAGCCGCTTTATCCGGCAGAGGATCTGCCTTTTTGAAAGGATGGTATGAGAGATGAAAAAAGTTGCAATAGTTATGGGTTCCGACAGCGATCTCGGTGTAATGACTGCTACAATCGACCGTCTAAAAAGCTTTGGCATACCGTTTGAGGTGCGCGTTATCTCCGCACACCGCACACCCGCAGCTGCCGAAAGCTTTTCAAAGGGCGCGGAAAAAGACGGTTTTGGCGTTATAATCGCCGCTGCCGGCAAGGCTGCTCATCTGGCAGGCGTTCTTGCAGCAAACACAATCATTCCTGTAATAGGCGTCCCAATAAAGTCCTCCACTATGGATGGGCTAGACAGTCTCCTTTCCACCGTACAAATGCCAAAGGGCATCCCCGTTGCGACTGTTGCGATAGACGGCGCTGACAACGCCGCCATACTTGCCGCGCAAATGCTTGCCCTTTCAGACAGCGCCCTTTCAGAAAAGCTTTCTGTGTTTAAGGCGGACATGGCAGCAGAAGTCGAAGCTAAAGACAAAAAAGTATCCGAAATGTTTAAATAACGTTTTATTCTTTCAGAGCATAAGGTATACGATATCTGTCCGGTACACTCTCTTTCTCTCATGTAATTTGTGGAAAAGACATAGTTGCCGCAAGATGTATCAAATAATTAAATATTTTAACAATATCAGGAGGTACTCAAGATGGTAAAGGCAGAGCAAATGTACGAAGGAAAGGCAAAAAAAGTCTTTGCAACCGATGACCCCAACATCTGCATCGTCTCCTACAAGGATGACGCTACCGCCCTCGACGGTCTTAAAAAGGGCACTATCACCGGCAAGGGAGTTATAAATAACCGTCTTACAAACCATCTCATGAAGCTTCTCGAAAAGGAAGGGGTCCCCACTCACTTTGTTGAAGAGCTGAATGACCGCGAGACCGCGGTAAAGCGCGTGACAATAGTCCCTCTAGAGGTCATTATCCGTAATGTAGCCGCCGGCTCATTCTCAAAGCGCTTCGGTGTTGAAGAGGGTGTTGTTCTTAAAACCCCATCGCTCGAATTTAGCTATAAAAATGACGATCTCCACGATCCCATGATAAATGAATATCACATCTATGCTCTTGGTCTTGCCACAAAAGAGGAAATCGCAACAATCACAAACTACGCCTTTAAAGTTAATGATTTTCTCAAGGAATATCTTCTTGGTTTCGGCATAGAACTTATCGACTTTAAGCTCGAATTTGGAAAGCTTCCGGATGGTACGATCGTCCTGGCCGACGAAATTTCTCCTGACACCTGTCGTTTCTGGGACGCAAAAACACACGAAAAGCTTGACAAGGATCGTTTCCGCCGCGACATGGGCGGGGTCGAGGACGCATACAACGAGATAATGCGCCGCATTCTCGGCGAATAAGAAAGGAGAAGCACCTTGAACGATAGCAGAAGCGATGCCTACAAGGCTGCCGGCGTCGATGTTACCGCCGGATATGAGGGAGTAAAGCGCATAAAGAGGCATGTGGAAAGCACAAATATTCCCGGTGTTATCGGGGGGCTTGGCGGCTTTGGCGGGCTTTTCCAGCCTGATCTCACCGGTATTGACGAGCCTGTATTCGTTGCAGGGACCGATGGGGTGGGTACAAAGCTGAAAATAGCTTTTCTCATGGATAAACACGATACCATTGGCATAGACTGCGTTGCTATGTGTGTCAATGACATAGCATGTGGCGGAGCAAAGCCTCTTTTTTTCCTTGACTATATCGCTCTTGGAAAAAACGTCCCTGCAAAGGTCGAGCAGATAGTGTCCGGCATTGCCGAGGGCTGCCGTCAGTCTGGTTGCGCGCTTATTGGCGGAGAAACTGCAGAGATGCCCGGCTTTTATCCTGAGAACGAATATGATGTCGCCGGCTTTGCTGTAGGAATGGTCGATAAGAAAAAAATTATCAATGGTAACAATGTTAAGCCGGGAGACTTTCTTATTGGTCTCCCCTCTTCCGGGGTTCATTCAAACGGGTTTTCTCTTATCCGCAAGGTGTTCAATGTAGACAGCCGCAATATCTTAACCTATTATGACGAGCTTGGCAAGACGCTCGGGGAGGAGCTCCTAACCCCGACAAAGATATATGTAAGTGCCCTTACAAAGCTTGCTTCCAAGGTCACCGTCAGGGCTGTCAGCCATATTACAGGCGGAGGCTTTTATGAGAATATTCCCCGCATGCTTCCTGACGGAGTGCGTGCCATGATCGAACTTGCCACTTTCCCCAAACCTATCATCTTCGACATGCTTCAAAACGCGGGCAGCATCTCTACCCGCGATATGTATAATACGTTTAACATGGGTATCGGGCTTGTAATTGCTGTCGACCGCGATGAAGCGGACGCTGCACTCCGTGCGCTCAACGAAGCCGGCGAGACTCCATATTTGATTGGCGAGTGCGTACATGGAGAGAAGGGCATTGAGCTATGGTAAATATCGCTGTGCTCGTGTCAGGCGGAGGTACCAATTTACAGGCTCTGATAGATGCCCAAAACGCTGGGAAAATAAATAACGGACATCTGTCCCTTGTTCTCTCATCCTCACCTGACGCATATGCCCTCAGGCGTGCTGAGAAAAACGGCATAGAGACCTGCATCGTATCTAAAAAAGATCATAAAAGCCGCGAAAAATTTACTTTTGCCATAATCGATGAACTCAAAAAGCGTGATATCGGGCTTATTGTCCTTGCCGGATTTATGTATATACTTGCTCCGGTATTTACTGAAACCTTTAAAAACCGTATTATCAACGTACATCCGGCTCTTATCCCATCGTTCAGTGGCGAAGGCTTTTATGGGCTGCATGTCCATCAAGCAGCTCTGGAATATGGGGTAAAGCTGACGGGCGCTACCGTTCACTTTGTAAATGAGGAGTGCGATGGTGGGGCAATAATTCTGCAAAAAGCAGTTCCTGTGCTCCCGGGAGATACTCCGGAAGTACTTCAGCAGCGCGTTATGCGCGAGGCCGAATGGAAAATACTTCCGGAAGCTGTTTCTCTTTTCTGCGAGGGTAGGCTCCATGTAAATGGCAGAACTGTTGAAATTTCCGGAAATTGAAATAAAACTTATCACAATGACCTGCGTTCCGCAGATTTGCCGCATCCAGCATACATTGCAAGCTACTGCGGCAGATAGGCTCTGCGGCGCGCAGGTTATTGAGGTATCTTGCCCCTTTTGGCTATACTACTAAGAAAACACAATAACTAATAAAATTAAAATGTTTTATGTCCTTTTCGGGACATAAAACCCTGAAAGGATATATATTTCACATGAAAGTATTGGTTGTAGGAAGCGGCGGACGTGAGCATGCCATTGTGTGGAAGCTGAGCCAGAGTCCGCTTATCGATGAAATTATATGCGCTCCTGGTAATGGCGGGATTGCTTCTCTTGCCCGTTGCTTTGATGTAAAAGCCACAGATCTCGATGGTATGTGTGCCCTTGCCCAGAGCGAAAAGGTTGACTATGTTGTAGTCGCCCCAGATGACCCCCTGGCGCTTGGTATGGTGGACAGGCTAAGCAAGCTCAATATTCCCTCGTTCGGTCCAACATCCAGCGCAGCGATAATCGAGTCGAGCAAGGTTTTTTCTAAAAACCTGATGAAAAAGTATGGTATACCCACCGCAAAGTATGAAACATTTACCGATTCTTCCTCTGCGATAGAGTATATCCGCAGACAAGGCGCTCCAATAGTGGTAAAGGCGGATGGCTTGGCTCTTGGAAAGGGAGTAATCGTCTGCCAGACAGTAGAAGAGGCCCAGGATGCTGTCCACTCAATGATAGATGAAGGGCTATTTGGAAAATCTGGCGCATCTGTCGTCATTGAGGAGTTTATGACAGGTCCGGAAGTCACAGTTTTGTGTTTTACCGATGGAAAGACCATCTCCCCAATGCCATCCTCCCAGGATCACAAGCGCGCTTTTGACGGTGACGACGGTCCTAACACCGGCGGTATGGGAGCCATATCTCCTGTCCCATGCTATACGCCTGAAATTGCCGAGCGTTGTATGAATGAGATATTTATCCCAACTATCAATGCAATGAACAGCGAAGGTCGCACCTTTAAAGGCGTCATATATTTTGGTCTTATGCTCACCCCACAGGGTCCAAAGGTAGTGGAATATAATTCTCGCTTTGGCGACCCGGAGTGCCAGGCTCTCCTCATCCGGCTGAAGAGCGATCTATTCGAGATAATGCGTGCAACGACAGATGGTACTCTTGGCAGTCTTGATATCAAATGGGACGAGCGGGCATCCTGTTGCGTAGTAATGGCAAGTGGTGGATATCCCGTCAAATATAAATCGGGGCACGAAATATGCGGCATCGACCGCTCCACTGCCACAATATTCCATGCCGGGACGCGGCTTTCCGATGGAAAGCTCTTCACCTCTGGAGGCAGGGTCCTTGGGGTCACCGCGCTTGGGAATACGCTTGCCGAAGCCATTAGAAACGCTTATGCAGGAGTAATGCCTATAAGCTTTGAAAACATGTATTTCCGCCGAGACATAGGCAGCAAATCGATTGAGGAGGACGAATAATGGTACAAACCTCGGTCATCGCGTCAATGGTGGTCTGCGCCCTGCTTTCTGTTGTCATATCAATCGGAGCAATCATATTTTTTTCCCGAAAGGTCAAAATGAACCTCTCAACGATATTTCTTGGAATTATTCTCTATGTAGGATTTTCAACCATCCTTTTAAACATGTTTGATAATTTTATTTTAAGGCTACTCTCCTCAGGCGTACAAAACTGGCTGTTTGACAACCCGGTGCTATACGCACTGTACTATGCCTTTATCCACGCCCTCTTTTTTACAGCGGGATTTTACACAATTGGAAGAATGGCAATGCGTGCTGATACCGGGGTTGGCACAGGAGTGGCACTGGGACTCGGCTGCGCGGGGACATATGCTGTGCTCGATACAGGCGTCAAAATGTTCAACTATATTATGGCTGCCTTCGATGTAAATAAAAACGGCATAGAATCATTCATGGCTTCCGCAACAGAGGAAAATTTTGACGTTTTGCAGTCATCCCTCGACTCCCTCCTCGCAACAACTCCACTCGACATCGCTACGCGCGGCATTGAGATGATAATAATGTTCGCACTGTTTGTTGCAATTGGAACTATTATACAGCTTGCCGTAACCCATCGCTGCCACATATCCTTTGTCTACGCCGGGATGGGTATACTTTTTGTTGCATATCTCCCGACAGCATTTTATAATGTTGGTCTGCTCCCCTCTGCAGTAATCGTTGAGATGATCACCGCCGTAGTGTCTATTATCACATGTGTAATTGCGGCTCGGATGGCATCCAAATACAAAGATACACCAATGAAATTCTAAGCTATGAAAAAAAACAATGTCTTAGGCGGTTCACGTCTTGTGCTGGCTCCAATGGCCGGCGTTACCGATCTTGCATTCCGCACAGTCTGCCGTGAGCTGGGAGCTGAGTTCACATATACTGAGATGGTAAGCGCCAAGGCGCTCTGCTATGGCGACAAAAAAACTCATAGGCTTCTTGAGCTTGGTGGCAACGAGCACCCATGCGCGGCCCAGATCTTTGGTTCTGATCCCGCATCCATGGAGACGGGAGCAGGACTTGCAATAGAAATCAGTGGCGCGGATGTCATCGATATCAATATGGGTTGCCCTGTTGGTAAAATTACCAGCAGTGGAGATGGTTCGGCTCTTATGAAGGACATCAACAAAGCCCAAAAGGTCATCGAAGCTGTTATTCGCGGTGTTTCCTGTCCTGTAACAATAAAAATACGCAAAGGATGGGACAGTGGCTCTGTCAACTGTGTCGAGTTTGCCCAGATGGCAGAAGAATGCGGTGTATCCGCAATTTGCGTGCATGGTCGAACCAGGTCTCAGATGTACTCTGGGAGGGCAGATTGGGACATTATCCGCGAGGTAAAGCGCTCAGTGACCATTCCAGTTATAGCAAACGGAGATATCTTCTGCCCAAACGATGTCCTCCGGATTCTCCGCTACACAGGAGCCGACGCGGCAATGATTGGAAGGGCATCTTTTGGTAACCCATGGATTTTTTCCGGGGCAAAGGCCCTTCTGAACGGGGACCCCGAGCCTACTCCTCCAGATATTGACGCCAGATGCGACATGATGCTGCGGCAGTTCGAGCTTGCGGTAGAGCAGAAGGGTGAGCATATCGCTTGCCTTGAAGCGAGAAAACACTTTGCCTGGTATTTAAAGGGCATACCGTATGCGGGGTATTATAAGGAAAAGGTTACAAAAATCGAAACTTCAGAGGAGATATATAAAATAACTAAAGCGATCCGCCGAGATTTAAGATAGCAGCGCTTGTTTAGGCGCATGTAGGGGGTGCTGCCATGACAGATTCGGAACTCATAACAAATGCTGCGGGGGGAGACGACTCTGCCTTTGAGCAGCTTGTAAAAATATACGAAAAAAGAGTATATACAATTGCTTTCAGAATGACCGGCAACCCAGATGATGCATTTGATATCTCTCAAGAGGCTTTTTTACGGGTCTATCGCTCAATTGGTAGTTTCAAAGGGGACTCTAAATTTTCAACCTGGCTTTATAGAATAGTTTCCAACCTGTGCATTGATTATAGCCGTAAGTCAAAAAAAATATCTACCGTACCTCTTGTCGTAACACGCGATGAGGACGAGGACGAGGTTGATATTCCTGATACCCGCTTTGATCCTGACAAGGAGCTCGACCGCCGTGAGCTTGCCCGAAATATCGAACAAGCTCTCTCAAAACTGTCAAATGAACATCGCGAAATACTTCTTCTTCGTGAAATAGAAGGTCTCAGCTATGAGGAGATATCAGAGGTAACAGCGTTGGAAGCTGGTACTGTAAAGTCCAGAATTTTCCGGGCGCGCCAAAAATTGCGAGAAGCTCTTATCCGCAACGGGAACATTCCTGACGATTTCCCGTCTAAAAACTCAAAAGGCGAAAGGTTGTGAAAGGTTTGGGAAATAGCGGAAATTGTGAGTATTTTTCAGAACTTATCAGCCTGAAGATAGATGGAGAAATTAGCGAGACGCAGCTAAAAGAGCTTGAAGATCATTTGGAGCACTGCGAAAAATGCCGTGAGACGATGAAAGTCTTTTCTATGCTGCATGAAGCGTCAGGTGAGCTTCTCATAGATCCCCCTGATGGTTTCTCAGATGGGGTTATGTACAAAATAGGTGTCGAAAAGAACAGAAAAAGAGGAGCCTCCAGATTTCTTCCCAGACTTATCCCGCTTGCTGCAATTGCTGCCGCTTTCGCATTCATGTTTTTTAACGGGGTGTTCGACCAAGCCCTCAGCAGTAGTAGCAGCATTACTGACACCGCCGGGGAAACAACGAGGCTGTTGCAGGGTGCACCGTCTGTCGCCTCCTCGAGCGGCTCCACTAAAGACAGCCGCTCAGTACAACCCGCAGATGGCTCCCAAGAATCAGCTTCCGTAACGGAAAAGGAAGCTTCAGCAGATTCTGTTCTAACCTTTTCCGACGCGTCTGACACTCAGCAACCTGCTCAGTTTTCTGCCTCTGCCAATTCACAGCAGAATACTGCCGGATATATCTCGGGATACACGTTTTCTTCGGTACAATATGTAGCACTCTCTGGAAAAGATGTGCTTGAGACTATTCAATACTCAGATAAAGGGATATATGGCGATTATGAATGTTTTATCGTAGAGGAAGATATTTTTTTACAGATAGCCGATGAACTTGATATCATACAGGCTCCGGACAACGCCACAAACAGTCTGCCGTCATATGAGCTATCGGGCACTTCAGGTTTTGTTCTTATAATACTAACAGACAAATAAAAGAGGCACGGAATAACCGTGCCTCTTTTTTCAGCTTTTAAATTCTTCCTTCGTCATTTCATAGTCTACTGACGACTGCCACAGCCCAAGCTGGTCCTTCCATGCGTCTATGTTTATTCTTATCTTTTTAAAACCTATCTTTTCATACACGTATTGAGCCCTTTTATTATTGAGATTTGTATCGAGCTTTATTTTCACTGCCCCCAGCTCGAACAGTGCCCGGATAAGCAGCCGGAGAGCACGTGTTCCATAACCCTTTTCCTGATAGCTGAAATCGCATATTTTTATACCTATTTCAGCAATTCTGCTATCTTTATTGCTTTGATCCTTCCTGTCGTAATTTGGAGTATTCATAAAAGCCGACTTATCTGTAGTCATACTGTAAGACATTTCTCCTACCGGCTTCCCGTTTATCTCAAGGATCAAACGCCTTCCGGTCAAATCCGAATCCCCTGCTATCTTTTTCCTCAAAAGCTCTTTGTCGGTATTCAAACCATTTGGAAACCCTGCATGAGCCATTACCTTTCCATCCGCCCACCATTCGCATAGCTGTCCTATATCGTCAAACGTTGCATCTCTTATCACTATCTCGCCATCGTTTAAGTACATTGATCTCCTCCAAAATTTCTCTCTATCTTTTGATATACCCTACAATTTTCTTTTAATCACACCTTTTAAGACATGTCCCCCATACAGCGCACATTTCTGTGCCCTTTTATTGCTGCTTTAGGTGCTTAAAGCTTTCCGGCAGTGCGGTACCGTTTCGCTTTGTATCAATATTTTGACATATCGACAACTTTTTGTCAACAAAAAAGGGGACATATGTCCCCTTTTTACTGTACACAAATATATCTTATACTTTCTTATGCTTAGTTAAAATAATTTACAACTCCCCGGGCTATCGAACGTGCAAGCTCTGTCTGACCGCTGTCGGAAACAAGCCACTCATATTCCGACGGGCAGCAGATAAACCCACACTCTATCAATACCGACGGAGCCCATGTCCCGCGGCAAACATAGAGGTTGGAATGTACCGAGCTCCTGTTGTATCTTCCCAGGTCATCTGTAACATATTTTGATATTGCCGTTGCAAAAGGCTCTGAAAGGCTCTCCCTGTACCACGCCCCAAGACCGTATATCTTTGTCGCATCAACATTTTCTGCCATGGCATTGTCATGCAAGGATATAAACAGATCCGGCTTAGCTGCCCGTGATGCCACCAGCCTATCCTGCAAAGAAACATATACATCCGCACTTCTGGTCATAAGGACTGTCGCACCCATACTCTCCAGCTCAAATTTAAGCTTTCTCGCGAGATACAGCACTATATCCGACTCTGACATCTCTACTCCGAGAGGACCAAGTGCCCCTGGATCGCTACCGCCATGCCCCGGGTCCAGCATTATTGTCAACCCTGCAAGTGGGGTTTCTCCTGCCTGCGCAACCGGTCTGCGCTTGAGATTAAGCGTCATACTGCCTGACTCCACATCGATATAGTATCCGTCGAGCTTTGCACCGTCCTTGAGAATAAAGCTATATATGGCAGTAGTCCCACTCATCGACACAGAGCACCCCTTAAACAGAGAATCTGCCGGTAAAACCGGAAGCGGAGACGATGCCGCATTTGTCACATTGAGCTTTAACGTAGAGCCGTCACAGGTCACCCATGCAGCAGTGCTTGCAGTAGTTTTAAAGGTCAGGGTATCCTTCTCAGTGCCAGTAGTATATACCGGGGAGGACAGCGCATTTGTAAGCTTATATGTCTCATGCGCTCTTGATACGTCTACTCTCTGTACCCAATATCCGTTTGCCAGGCGTACCCACTCTCCCGCACTTGTCACCGCTGTAATATATTCAGTCATCCCCTTTGTAAGCTCGCTGACAGGACCGCCGGAGGTTGAGGATGAGGCATACAGAAACGCACCATCAGCGGTGACTGTTGCATAGTACGGCGCACCATCTGTGACGACCTTCAAATCTCCAGTTGCCGCACGTGTAGAGGTCTTTCCCTGATAGCTCATGGTATATATCGGAGTACCTATCGTATACACCTTTCCAGCCTGATATCCATTCGGAACAGTATAGGTATATGAATACTGAGTGCCATATATGCCGTCAGACGATGGAGCCTTTGTTGTTGCTGGATATAGCTTGTAGACCTTGCCCGCAAGGGTCACGGTGACAGTTGCACCTATCGGAGCTGTGCAGCGGAAAGTAATCTTTTCTCCCGGTTTAATATAGACGTCATATACCCTGGGATATGTTGAACCCTCCACTATCTCTGCTGCTGCAAGCTTTGTCCCCGACGCAGAGGAAGAACCGGAGGATCCCCGTGTTATGGTGCGCACCAGCATACTCCCGTCCTGTGTAAACGTCAGCGTGTTTACCCCGCTCTTTAGGCTGACATTAACTCCAAAGTATCCACTTGAGGTGACTTCGGTCACCTCATTGCCGTTAAGGTATAGCTTTTTCGACGGATCACACTTTCCAATCACATACATACTACTGTAACTTGTTGTTATATTTCCGCTCGGACGCCCAACGTACAGCCCGGTGTTAGATATATCGGGAGTAACAGGATATCCATCAGAGGTCTCCCACGCCCCATAATATGTCGTTATAAAGTTTCCAAGCGCCGGATAAGTCTTAAAGAAACTGTACCTGAAATGCACAGATCCGGAGACCTCAGGTGTTACTGAATTCAAATCAAGCTGCCGCCGAAGCTCAGCTGTACCATACCACGGACTTGTGGAATCTGAGTCCCCTGTCCTGTATGACGCATGCCCAACATACAGCTTTACACCGGTATCTCTCACAACATCGCTCCACCACTCCAGCAGCACCTTGTAATCCGCAACGCTGTAACCGATATTCCAGTATAATTGCGGGCAGATATAATCTATCCACCCCGATTTTACCCACTTTCGCGTATCAGCATAATAATATGTGTATGACTGATTGCCTGTGGTATCGCTTCCAAGCTCGGATGTTGACTTGTTTGCCCATATACCAAATGGTGAAATTCCAAAATCTATCTCGCTATTTATTGCTTTTATCGCGTCATATGTCTCTTTTACAAGCAAATCCGTATTGTTCCGGCGCCAATCATCTATATTGCTAAAGCCGCTGCCATATTTCTTGTATGTTGCGCTATCTGCAAAATTGCTCCCACCCGGATAGAAATAGTCGTCAAAATGTATACCGTCAACAGCATAATTGCTTACTATCTCCTCTACTCCATCTATAACCATCTTACGCACTTCTGGTATACCCGGGTCAAGATACATATGCCCATCAGAATGTTTTACTACCCACTCGGGATGCTGTCTTGCCGGATTATCTGCCGAGAGGCTGTTTATATCCGTAGTATTCCGTGCGACACGATATGGATTTATCCATGCATGCAGCTCAAGCCCACGCGCATGAGCACCTTCTACCCAGTACTGCAGAGGATCAAACCCATCGGCAGGTGCAACTCCCTGCGTCCCCGTCAGATACTGCGACCACGGGTATATGTCGGACTTATACAGAGCATCTCCACAAGGACGCACCTGAAATATTACTGCGTTAAATCCCATCGCAGCGCAACTGTCAAGTATCTCGTCCGCCTCACTCTTCATTTCCGCCACTGTAAGCCCCGTCTTTGAAGGATAATCCAGATTTATTACTGTTGCAACCCACATTCCGCGAAATTCTTCTTCATCCGCACTTTCTAAGCCCGCATCTGACCCGGTAGCAGACACTGTTATTACTGGCAACATACAGAGCACCAGCAAAAGCGATAATATTTTCCTTATCCTTCTCATACCCAAATCCTTTCCCGCTAATATTTGTATTATTGCACTTTTATCTACAATTATATTCATTATAGCAAATCATGCCTTCCATAGCAATAAACATTATGTAAACTTTTGTACCATCTTACCCATTTATCCCAGCATCTGCACTATCATCAACAGGTTATGTAGTTTTAAAAAATTTATTTTTTCCGGTAAAACAAATGTCAAACAAAATAACTTGTATGGAAATACAGAAAAAACCGAATGACTGCTTGATTTTACAGCAAAAATCGCTCTTGCAATATCTACTGCTTTATAATAAAATGGCAAATATAGTATCTGTGTTTCTCAATAAAATGCGGTATACCCGCAGATAGGAGCTTTTTATGCGTGCTATTATTACTGTGGTTGGCAGCGATACAGTCGGTATAATTTCCGGAATTTCAAAAATTCTCGCCGAAAATAACGTTAATATTATGGATATCTCGCAGAGTATACTTCAAGATCTCTTTGCCATGGTTATGCTGGTCGACATCTCAAAATCTTCAAAGCCATTTGCTGAGCTTGCCTCAGTAATAACCGATGCCGGTAATCAGATGAATGTAAAGGTCCATGTGATGCACGAGGATATCTTTACCTCCATGCACAGGATATAGGAGGAAATTTCAGATGCTCAACACATTTGATATACTCGAAACCATCAAAATGATAGATGAGGAGCACCTCGATATCCGCACTATCACAATGGGAATATCGCTGCGAAGCTGCGCCTCTGAAAGTGTTGCCCGTACGGCAGAAAAAATATACGACAAAATCTGCTTTCGAGCAGAAAAACTTGTCTCAACCGCAAATGCCATCGCAAGCGAGTACGGTATCCCGATAATAAACAAACGAGTCTCTGTTACTCCCATCTCGCTGCTGTGCGATTGTGTTGACAGTGAGGACGTCATTCCCCTTGCCCTGTCGCTCCAGCGCGCCGCAGAAGCTGTTGGCATTGATTTTATCGGTGGATACTCCGCAATGGTACATAAGGGATATACTCTAGGCGACAGGAGACTCATAAGCTCTATTCCAGAAGCACTCAGCCGCACTGGCTGCGTCTGCTCATCTGTAAATGTTGCTACTACGAGAGCGGGAATAAACATGGATGCTGTTGCCCAGATGGGTGAAATAATTAAAAAAACAGCATACCTAACCAGGGAAAATGATTCTATTGGATGCGCAAAGTTTGTCGTTTTTTCAAATGCACCAGAAGATAACCCATTTATGGCAGGGGCTTTTCATGGTGTTGGCGAGGCCGAATGTGCAATAAATGTAGGTGTATCAGGTCCGGGCGTCGTGTTGGCGGCAATAGAGCGCGCAGGTGATTGCAGCTTCACTGAACTCTCAGAACTAATCAAAAAAACTGCTTTTAAAATTACACGTATGGGTCAGCTGGCTGCAGCAGAGGCCACAAGACGGCTGGATGCTGAATTTGGTATTGTTGATCTTTCACTTGCCCCTACCCCGGCTGCTCGCGACTCTGTTGCCCGCGTGCTTGAAGCAATGGGTTTGGAATCTGTCGGTACTCACGGAAGCACTGCTGCTCTTGCTATGCTAAATGATGCTGTTAAAAAAGGCGGCGTGATGGCATCCTCCCACGTGGGCGGTCTCTCTGGCGCCTTTATTCCGGTTTCTGAGGACGCAGGAATGATTCAGGCGGCTCAATCCGGTATTCTCACCATCGACAAGCTCGAAGCTATGACTGCTGTCTGCTCGGTTGGGCTTGATATGATAGCTGTGCCCGGAGACACCTCCGCTGCTACGTTATCTGCAATAATCGCAGATGAGATAGCCATAGGTACAATAAACAACAAAACCACCGCCGTGCGTATCATCCCTGTCTATGGCAAAAAAGAGGGAGAAAGTGCTCACTATGGCGGATTACTAGGAGATGCTCCAATTATGCCGGTTCACGGACAGGGGTCCGAAAAATTTATTGCCCGAGGCGGGCGCATCCCTGCGCCAATTCACAGTCAGCGAAACTGATCTCAAAATTTTTTGAAAATTCCTTGACTTTTTGAATGCAATATAGTAATATTATAAAGCTGGTTGTCCGCTAGCTGATACCGTTATATAGCTAGCGCTTCAGTTGAATAATTGTTCTTTCCCACATCTGGGGGTATAGCTCAGCTGGGAGAGCGCTTGAATGGCATTCAAGAGGTCAGCGGTTCGATCCCGCTTATCTCCACCATACAGGGAAAGAACTTTTCCTCGCTTCCGAAAGGAAGCGAGGTTTTATTTTGTCTATAGATTACCTCTCCTTAGCTATATATCAAAAAGTATGCTCTGCCCATATTTCAAACTGGTTTATTGCTGTTAATACTCTTTTGCATTCACAGCATACCTATGGTATAATAATGATGGCAATTGCCAGTATTGTCATTTTCCACTGGCAAACCGTTATTTCGATTCGATTTGAAACCATCTACCTGGAGAAAAATATGAAAATTTTTTCAAAAAGTGAATCTGAAACCGAACAGGCAGGCGAATTTCTTGCAAGATTTATTTCTCCCGGCTCCGTAGTTGCCATGTTCGGCGATCTGGGTGCCGGTAAAACTGCATTTGTGCGCGGTTTTGCAAGAGGAATGGGCTATACCGGAAGGGTAACAAGTCCAACCTACTCACTTGTAAACGAATATCTTGCTCCAATCCCGGTGTTTCATTTTGACATGTACCGTCTCGAGGGTGAGGACGATCTCTTTGACATAGGCTGGGAAGATTACCTTGGGCGAGGTGGTATCTGCATAGCAGAGTGGTGCGAACGGATAAGAGATGCTCTTCCCCCGGAATCCATCTTTGTTACAATAGAAAAATCTGGTGAAAACAACAGAATTATTACGATAGAAGGTGCAGATATTGAGAATACTCGCAGTTGAAAGCTCTGCAAAACCCGCCTCAATTGCTGTTGTCAGAAATGAAACGCTCGAAGCATATAGCTTTCAAAATATCGGGCTTACACATTCCCGTACCCTTATGCCAATGTTGGCAGATACTTTAAAAAACGCAGGGCTCTCCCTTTCCGAGATAGATGCCTTCGCCATAGCTGCAGGACCGGGGTCATTTACAGGGCTGCGAATAGGCATTGCCACTGTCAAAGGGCTTGCTTTCGGCGCAGATAAGCCATGTATCGGAGTATCTACTCTCGAGGCTATGGCTGAAAATGCCTTTTTCCTTGATGGTGTACTCTGTTGCGGCATGGATGCTCGCCGCGGCGAAGTGTATAACGCAAACTTTCTCTCTTCGGGTGGTACTCTTACGCGGCTGTGCGAAGATCGGGCTCTACCTGCTGAAAAAATGGCTGAGGAACTGAGAAATTGCGGCAAAAAGATATTTTGTATTGGTGATGGAGCAAGTTTATGTTATAATAGTCTGCGGAGCATAGGCGAAGATGCTGAGATATTGCCTGCGCATATGGTTTATCAGGGTGCGTACGGAGTGGCAAGACTTGCTATGAAGAAATACTCTCCAGATGCAAAACTCAGCGCTGATGATCTTACTCCTGTGTATATAAGGCTCTCTCAGGCTGAACGCGAAAAAAACGAAAAAACAAAAAACAACTAAATTACGGAAGGGCGCGAGGAAATGAATAATCTTACAGTAATGGATCATCCCCTCATTCAACACAAACTTTCTATTATGAGAAATAAGGATACAGGTGTTAAGCAGTTCCGCGAAACTGTCGGGGAGGTTGCAATGCTTATGACCTATGAGGCAACGCGCGACTTGCCTGTTATTGATGTCGAAGTCGAGACCCCTGTCGCTAAGACAGTATGTAAAGAGCTTGCCGGAAAAAAGCTTGCCATTGTCCCAATACTCCGCGCAGGACTTGGCATGGTGGATGGCGTACTTCAGATAGTCCCTTCTGCCAAGGTAGGTCACATTGGTCTCTACCGTGACCCTGAAACTTTGGAGCCTGTAGAATATTACTGCAAGATGCCCTCAGATATCGAGGATCGCGAGGTCATAATTGTCGATCCAATGCTTGCCACGGGAGGTTCTTCCTCCGCCGCAATCGGTTTTATGAAGGGGTACACAAAAAGGTCTATAAAGCTTATGTGCATAATAGCTGCTCCAGAAGGAATTGCCCGGATACAGCGAGATCATCCGGATGTACATATTTTCTGTGCTGCCGTTGATGAAAAGCTGAATGATCACGGATATATAATCCCAGGTCTTGGTGATGCCGGGGACAGGATTTTTGGCACAAAATAAATTAAACAAATCCATAATAAAAGAGCCGCAAAGCGGCTCTTTTATTTTTTACTAATATTTATCCAAATATTATGTTATTCTAGCAATCTCTGCTCTCTCCGGCTTTCTAAGCCCCCTTGCTAAACAGGTATATCGCATATCCTATGCCGAATATTCCAGCCCCGATAAGCATTTTATCCCCGCGGTCGAGCTTCCCTCCAGCTTTTTTCCTGATAAATACATCCACCCCAACCACAGAAAGCTCCGATATACACAAAATCATAAAGAGAAGAGTGCGCACAAAGCTATTGTCAAAAAACCAAAAGGTCAGCAGTATATAGATAACTATCGGGATGGCAACCAATATATTTTTATGCTTCATATCCCCACCGCCTAAAACTCATTATAGACAAAAGTAACACTCTCTCCGTCTGAATACAGCCATGTGAAAAGCAGCGCTACTGCAATAACGGCATATGTGATAACTCTCAGCGCAGTGTGGCTATATAAAAATTTTTTAATCGCCGTTAAAGTATCTGACAAGCGCTTTATCAACTTCAAGCCACCCCTTCCATCCAAGATGCATTATATCACACAAAAAATACTCTTCATATTCGTATCCGGTCAAATCAAGCATTTCCACACCGTACTCAGCGACTATATCCCTTACATTCTGATAATACTCAGCCCGACGCTCGGCTGTAAAACCTGTATAATCACTCCATTCACCATGCAGCGGAACATGTACAAACAGTGGCTCAATCCCCTTCTGACTGCATATTTCAAACAACACCCGCAGGTCATCATATTCCTGCGACACTGAATAGCTCAGCGCGCTGTCCTTGTCCTTTTGCTGTATAAGCTTTCTGCCGATATACGTATTATAATAATCATTCAGTATCCCAAAATCATTATTATCCGTCATCTCCACAGCCTCAGCCAAAGCGGCGCTCTCTTCTGCCTGCCAATCTATGCTTTCATCCCGTTCCGGTTCTACCGCTTCGGCGTCCACCGACTGTATAAGCTCTTTAGCAGTAAGCTTATCCTTCAAGCCGGCAAGATATGTTGAAAACATATAATAAGGCGTAAGCAGGACGTTTTTAATTCTCGAAGCGGCACTATCTTTCGCTACCCCTGCTGCAAGCTGCCCTGCGGCAGTATATTTCTGTGGGTTGCTACCTGTTAGCTCCTCATATCTGCCGGAGAGCTCGGTTACCCGCCCTGATATATATTCTTTTATGTCATCCGATATATCTTCCGCTGCCATCAGCTCAAGATACTGCTGTTCAGAAAAATTTGCAAGGAACATATCGGGCGTTATCCCCTCTTCAACAAACGACTGCGGAGAGGTTATAAGCACGATCTTCTTTCCCGTAAGTGCATCCCCTGATGCCGCTATCGAAATCGCGTGGATTATCGACTGGCAGGAGCCACGACCTACAAGGTTTACCTGAAATCCACAGCGCTTGCCTGCAAAAAAGTTTGCGGGGTGAGTAGATATATTCAATGTTCTCAGCTCACTTGACCCGTATATTATTATATTGTCATCACGGTCTGCCGACTGCTCAAGCAGATACAGCCCGGTTATCTTTTCGGTATAGTTGTCATTGCCAAGAGCATCCTTATATTCAGGCATCGTCCTCACAATAAATATGCCCGACGCCTGAAAAACAAGCATAATGCAGACAAGTATTGCTACAGCTGAAAAAAACAGTTTTCTCAAGAAAACCCCTCCGTTGTCCATGCTACATTCTCTGCTTTACCTGTGCGATGATCTTTGCCGGAGTGGAAATTTCACTCCGCTCTACCTCTGTCGGCTCAAATTTCACCCCCAGCTGCTTCTCTATCTCTACAAACAGGGAAATTACTCCAAAGGAATCGAGTATCCCTTCGTCGAAAAGCTCAAGATCCATCTCAAGCTCACCCTCGTCTGCCCCGCAGATGTCATTTAAAATTGCCAGTACCTTTTCTTCCATACCAACATATCCTTTCCTTTAATCAGAATAGTCTGCCTGAAAAAATCAGCAGCCCAAAGCTGAATAGATGAAATGTTATTATTACAAGTATTATCTCTACATATTTTTGCCTTTTCAGTTTTTTAAAGCTCTTCCATCGCGTATCAAGCACATCGTTGAGGCACATGAGTGCTCCATGATATGCCCCATATACTATATAGTTGATGGCAAGCCCATGCCACAGACCCATCGTCATCATCGTAATAACATACCCTATATACGAGCTCGTCCGCCTGTCTTTATACCAGTTCCCCTTCATGGCTGCCATACAAAACCTCGTATACACATAGTCCCGCAGCCATGTGGAAAGCGAGATGTGCCATCTCGACCAAAAATCTTTCATATCCCGGCTCAAAAACGGCATGTTAAAGTTTTCCGGTAACCGTATCCCGAGTATATACGAGGTCCCGATTGCCATCATGCTGTATCCGGCAAAGTTGAAAAACAGGAAAAACGTATATCCATACATATACGAAACGGTCGCGGCAAAGCCGCTTTCCGCAAGCTTTGCTATCCATTCAGACCATATAAGTCCCCCTATCACAAAATTGAACAGCGCTCCGGACATGAGCTTCCATATTCCTTTTCTTAGAAGCCCTGCATACTCTTCTCTCTCATATCTCATATCCGTGTCCTTCACAAACCGACGGTATCTATCTATCGGTCCAGAGCTTACACACGGGAAAAATAAAAGAAAATAGCTGAAATCAAATATACTCAGCTCCGTTATCAAACCATCGTATATCTCTATCAGTACCTGTACCGAACGGAACGTCATGTAACTTATCCCAAGCATATGTATAAAATTCAGTTCAGGTATGATCCCGCCCAGCTTTACTATCACCAGCGGTGCCACCGACAATAGGACAAACAGCCACAGTACCGGCCGCCTGTCGCATCTTTTTCTCAACCTTGAATAGCCTTCGCACAGCAGCAGCTGTAACAGGTAAAACAACAAAAGCGTGATACGTTTCTGTGGACTATCAAATGCTGTCAGCAACATTGCCACCGTAAAAAACAACCCATAATATTTGAGCTTTCTGCCACACAGCCCAATAGCTGCTGCCGGCAGGAGCAGCGCTACCATTATATAAAAAAATAACAATCCATTATATGGCGTCATCTATACCGCTCCATCCGCAATTCTTTTCTAAAACACTTAATACTTAATATATGTATATACATCGCTAACCATATGTCTACAAACTAATCCTAACTTGCAGAACTTTCTGAACCTGCCTCTTGGTACTATTTTATCAGCTTCGCAAGCTCCTTTTTATCCACTTTCCCGTTTGTGTTCAGCGGAAAAGCTTCGACCGCAGTTATCCTACGCGGTATCATATATGATGGCAAAAATTCTGCCGCACGCTCCTTTATAAGCATTGAACGTTTGAGAGAGCTCAGACCGTCCGCCTTCTCAAGCAGGACAAATGCCGCAAGATACTGCACCTTCTCCCCATCTGATACAGGCACAACAGCAGCACGTGCTATATTGTCGACCTTAACAAGGTTATTTTCAATATCCTCAACTTCTACGCGGAAACCATTTACCTTTATCTGATTGTCCATCCTTCCGCAGTAATAATACAGTCCATCTTTCTCAAAGCATGAATCTCCCGTGTGATACCCGCGTTTACCGGTTTCCCTGTCCTTAAAGAAAACCTTTTCGGTCAAGTCAGGACGTTTATAATATCCTGGTCCCACATTTTTGCTGATTATTAGCAGCTCTCCCTGTTCTCCTGGGCTCACATCCCTGCCTTCCCCGTCCACAATGCGAAAAGTCACCTCATCAAGTGGATAGCCTATCGGTATTTGCAGCTCGTCATGACGCAGCTTTTCAGTTATCTCAACTGCTGTCACCAGAACCGTCGCCTCTGTCGGTCCATATGTATTTATTACCTTTGCCTCCGGAAACCTCTCTGCTAGCTGGTCACAGAGCTTATGCGTCAATACTTCTCCGCAAAACAGAAACCTTTTCAGCTTCGGCATCAGCCCGCTATTAAATTTTGCAGACTGGACACATATCTCCGCAAAGGACGGTGTGGACACCCACGTCTCCAGCCCAGACCTCTCCAAATATTCAAAAAGCTCCCCAAGGTTTTCTATCATCTGCTTATCTATCGTATAGAGCGTCATTCCCTGCGCCATACCAACATATACCGAGCAGACCGACACATCAAACGAATATGATATCTGGTTGAGTATCACTCCTTCACCGGTCATCCACGGCAGCAACCCACTATAAAGGTTTTCAATATTTGCCGCAGTTATCGGCACGCCCTTTGGCTTCCCGGTGCTCCCTGATGTAAAAAGTATGTAGGCTGGGGTCTCGCCTTTTATCCAGTTTTCCTTCGGAACCTCACATCCCAAAAAACAGCTTATCCTGTCCCTAAGTGTCTCCGCTGAAAGTATAACCCCATCAGACCTTAGCCCTATACCATAGAAGTCTACTATCACCTTCGGTTGCACATCATCTACTATCTGCTGGACCCTGTCCACCGGCACGGTTATATCTATCGGTACATAGCCCCGCCCTGCCTTGAGCGCTCCATACATACACGGGAGTATATCGGTCTCCTTATGCCCATATATGACAATTTCCGTCCTATCTTCCCCAAGGCTTTCCAATAGATACATCGCAAAAGCATCCGACCTCGCGTCGAGCTCTGCAAAGGACAGCGTTTCCTCACGGTTTACCAGCGCTATCCTGTCGCTCATGGCATATTTTTTGATACTTTCAAGCACAAACATAGCTGTCACCTTTTATCCCATCCAAAACAGGGCAGACCGCGTCATATACGGTCTGCACCTGCCTATTAACAAATTATTCTATTCGCATGCAGGGTATGCTTCCCTGTCCCAGCGATGGACATCTTCGATATCCGCATCCTTCTGCATGAAAAATGTACGCGGATGCCCTCCGGTGTGGTTGCGCCCATAGAGCGGGTCAAAGTGATAATACTCGCCTTCAATATTTGCTATTACCCATGCATGTTCCACCCACTCAGTCTTGTCGTCCGAAAGAAATTCTCCTGCCACGACCTGTGCGTCATATCCCATCCTGCGGATAAATACACACATCAGCGCCGCTTGATTTTCGCATGAACCACGCCTGTTTATTATCAGATATTCAGCTATTTCTGAGATAAGCTCCTCAGTATATCCATTTGAGAGATCCACTGTGACATACTTATACTTTAGCTCTTCGACCATCCAGTCAAAAAGCTCGCCCAGATTATACACAGCATCCTTGTCGGGGTCGCAGACCTCATCTATAATTTTCTTTACTTCATCATCCAGTCTCTCATTGCCGGTAGTCTGACCTACAGCAAGAGACTCTGATGGCTTACCTGCTGTCTGCACATCCTCCGTTGCTTCTGTGCTCGTCTCCGCCTCGGTGGACTGTGTTGTTTCGCTGGCTTCAGTATCCTGCGTTGAGCCGGTAGTGTCTGCCTGCGTGCTTTCTGTTATTTCAGGAGGCTCCCCACCACCTATCAGCGCACCATCTTCACCAAAGTTGTATAGCTTGCCTTCAATAGTCTGCTCCCCTGTCACAGCCCTTCCTTCAGCACCGAAATAATATGTCAGTGTCGATCCATCCTTTTCAACTGTGCGCCAACCTGTCACCATTATCTCGTTTTCTATCATATAGTACGCACCGTTAAATTCTACGATGCCTTCCTTGACCATCTTCCCATCTTCGCCGAAAAAGTACATATTATCATCTATCTCGACAAATCCAGTAACATTTTCTCCATCTGTCCCACGGTAATATGTGCCATCGGCGCTAAAATACAGCTTTCCCGAGCTCTGGCTGCATCCAGCTACCAGCAAAAGCAGCATCACCGCAGCAAATACAAGCAGAAAAATCCTTTTCATACCTTTTCCCCCGGAATACTATTCTTCACCAATAAGCTGTTCCGCCGTTATTGCAATGGCACTTACATTTCCGTCCTCTATCTGGAAGTAGAGAGATGCTCCTTCGCTCTCGGCATTTGCTGCCGGGATCTCATATGTAAGAATATAGCCGGTATCCTCATATCCATCACCATAGAGCTCTATAACTGTGTCCCGGCTAGTTCCGATCTCGACCCCCTTCGATGTAGAAACTTCTCCTCCAACACAATAGATTTCAAGCACAAAGTCCTCTTCACCCTGTGGATATGTATAGAATTCCACATTTTCATACATAAAGGTTTTGTCCATACCATCATATGCACAGGAAATCGCTTCAGAGTACTCGTAATCCTCTCCAAACACCGCAATAATATCATTTATATTCGTATCGCAGGTGTACTTTTCCCCATCTATCATGAGATATAGGTCATCTGCAGAAAAACCAGCCTCTACACCTGCAGAGGTTTCTGTGTCACTTTCTCCACACGAAGCAGCAACCAGCAACATTACTATTAATACAAACAGAAGAGAAACTCTCTTCAATCTACTCATAAAACAGTTCCTCCATATTTTTTCAAACTCTGCATATCCCTTAAAAGCGCAGATACACAAACATAAATATATCAACAAAGTGGATAAAAGTCAATGAACCCTACCAAGTTTACAGTTATTTTAGATTTTACTGAAATTTGGGGTTTTGTAGCTTCATCTCTTCCCACTGGTTACGGTCGATAAGCACTTGCCTCGGCTTTGCTCCCTCAAACGCCCCAACTATGCCCATGCTCTCCATCTGGTCAACAAGCCGAGCCGCTCTGGCATAGCCAAGCTTGAGCCGACGCTGAAGCATAGACGTTGACGCCTGACCTGTCTCAAGTATAACTTCAACCGCCTGCATAAGCACCTCATCCATCTCTCCACCGCTGCCCGAAGCCGTGCCCTTCGCTCCTTCAACGGCGCTCTTTTCTATATGCTCTATTACCTCATCTGAATATTCCGGTGTCCCGGTCTTTTTAACAAAAGCAACTACCCGGTCTCTCTCCTCATCGGAGATAAAGCACCCCTGCACCCTCACAGGCTTTCCTGCTCCGAGCATCGAATAAAGCATATCGCCCTTTCCAACAAGTTTTTCAGCCCCCTGAGTATCAAGTATTATCCTGGATTCCATACCGGATGATACCGCAAAGGCTATCCTTGACGGAATATTTGCCTTCATGATACCTGTGATAACGTCTGCCGACGGGCGCTGGGTGGCTATCACAAGGTGCATGCCCGCAGCCCGCCCCATCTGAGCCACGCGACATATCGACTCTTCCACTTCCTTTGCTGCCACAAGCATCAAATCGGCAAGCTCGTCTATAACTATAACTATCTGTGGAATCTTTTCCAGCTCATCGTTTCCATCTGCAAGCTGATTATACGAAGATATATCGCGCACATTATGCTCTGAAAATAGCTTATAGCGCTTCATCATCTCGCTTACTGCCCATTGCAGTGCGCCCGATGCCTTCTTTGGATCGGTTACAACAGGTATCAGCAGATGAGGTATTCCGTTATATATGTTGAGCTCTACCATCTTCGGGTCCACCATTATCAGCCGCACCTCCTGGGGCGAGGATTTATACAGCAGGCTTATTATCAGTGAGTTCATGCAGACCGATTTTCCCGAACCTGTAGTGCCTGCGATAAGAAGATGCGGCAAACGCGATATATCGCCAACAACACACTCTCCACTTATATCCTTTCCAATCGCAAATGAAACCTTGCTTTTGCTGCATGTAAACGCGCTTGATTCTATCACCTCGCGCACATACACGGTAGAGACAGTCTTGTTCGGAACTTCTATCCCAACCACCGCAACTTTGTCAGGTATCGGCGCAATTCGCACTCCCGATGCCCCCAGCGCCAACGCAATGTCATCCGCAAGCCCCGTGAGTCTCGTAAGTTTCACGCCCTTGTCCATCTCAAGCTCATACCTCGTAACACTCGGTCCCTTTGTGACATTGATAATGCGCACATCTATTCCAAAGCTCTTTATTGCCTCTGTCAAGCGCACAGCATTCGCCTTGAGCTCCTCTGTATTTTCCGGATCTGCCTTCCCCCGATAATCAGTCAACAGGGCCACAGGAGGATAAGCATATCCCTCTTCCTTTCCTACACGAACAGCTTCCTCTATTGCAGCCGCAACATCCTCCTGCGGCTGCTCACTATTTTCACCCTCAACATTACCTCCCTCAGAGTTCTCCGCGCCTGCATTATCCTTCTCAGTAGGCACGACTACCTCCGCACTTTTCCCTTTCAGTTCCTCTTTTCCGCCGTTTCTCACCACACCGGCAGAACTCTCTGTGGTATGCAGAGGTATGACCTCCCCCTCAACGAATGGAGGCACCTCTGGTCCAACAGGCACTTCCTTTTCTTCCTCTATCCCATTGCCCGGCGGTGTCCGCTCCTCCTCATCATGCTCTGACACCCCTAACAGAGCCTCCGCAGGCGTCTTGATACCAGCAGAGCGCTTACGCAGCATACTTTTCCTTTCTGTTTTTTCTCTCTGTGGACCTGGCTCCGCCTTGTCATCCATCGGTATATCTATTACTGCCCTACGCTGACTTTTTGCAGGCAAGTTATCTTTTTCTTCCTGTTCTACCTTCGGTCTTTCTTTTTTTGCAGGCTGCACACGCTCATATTGTGGACGTTCACGGTTAGCAAAGTATTCATAAATTTTTATTGGTGATATATTGAAAGCCACAAGGCTAAGGAAAATTCCCAGCCCTATCAAAAGCATAACAGAGCCTATTTTGCTGAATACT
>CALXAZ010000108.1 GCA_944386395.1 uncultured Clostridia bacterium | reverse complement strand
TTGCATAGAAAAAGCCGTATCACCTCAAAATCGTGTATGCACCAGCAAATATGATGTAATCGTGTATATAGTGTGGAGAGCAATGCACCACGGTGATTTTTTATCATCGCTGACGTCTTGACACATGCGGAGTGTCATTAAAGGATCTGAAAAGTTCTTTTGATGATACTCTTCTATGCATTTTTATTTTCAAAATGGCGATCTGTGTGGGGGCGTAGCTTAATGCTACGCCTTTTATAGTTTCCAGCATGATGTCCCACTCGGAGATTTTTCCGCGATCCGGCATCTCAAAGGCACCGATGCAGTTATAGTGGATTGTCACCCTCTGATTAGTAGCGCCATTCGCCTTAACCGTAGGATAAACTTCGATGTATTGAATTAGCTTGGCAACCATGCGCTTGGTGATGGTTGTAGCGTCGGTGTAGCGGCGTACTGTTTCCAGAAAGGTGTCCATATCCATCCGCCTATTTTTCAGCTTTTTCAGCTCCAGCCACAGCGCGTTGATCTGTCCGGCGTTTTCGCCCTGCTCCTGCTCAGACCGCTTGTATATTGATTGTAACCAGAAAACAATGTAAAGACTTGTGTTTTGAATATAATCAGTTAAGACCTTCTCAAATTTCTGCACAAGAAACAATAATTCGAAAACTACTTGGAAAAATTGGAGATCATTTTTGCATAACGGCTCTATTTTGGTGTGATTACGGGTGTAACATAGAGATTGGTAATAATTTTTATACGAATCATAACTGCATCATTTTAGATGGTGCAAAAGTCATTTTTGGTAATAATGTCTTTATTGCACCAAACTGTATATTTTCCACAGCAGGGCATCCACTGGATACAGAACAGCGCAATCAAGAGCTGGAATATGCCTATCCCATTAAAGTGGGAGACAATGTGTGGTTCGGGGCATCAGTGACAGTGCTGCCCGGTGTAACTATTGGAAGTAATATGGTTATTGGTGCAGGAAGTGTGGTAAATAGGGATATTCCTGATGGCGTTGTAGCTGTAGGTAACCCCTGTCGGGTGCTGCGAAAGATCACGGAAGAAGATAAAAAGAAATATTGGAGGAATGAAAAATGAATTTTGATGTAAATGACCTGAGATGGACAAGACAGCCGAAAAGCTGTGTAATTTCTCAGGATAGAATTGAGATTGTTACCAAACCGCACACCGATCTGTGGCAGAGAACCTATTACCATTTTCGCAATGATAACGCTCCGGTACTGCAAATGTGTACGGATGAAAAGTTCTTTTCCTTCGTTGTAAAGACGGAATTTACTGAGAGTCATCACCGCTTTGACCAATGCGGCGTGGTTTTATATTTGGATAGCGAAAACTGGATCAAAGGCTCTGTTGAATATGAAAATGAGTGTTTTCAGCATCTGGGCAGTGTTGTAACCAACCACGGCTATTCTGACTGGGCAACTACTGAAATTCCAGCAAGTGTTAAATCCATGTGGTATCGTCTGAGTCGTCGGGAAGACGATTTCTGTATTGAGTGCTCGGAGGATGGCATTGTGTTTCGCCAGATGCGTGTCTGCCATCTGCATGAGGCATCCGGTGAGATTCAGTTTGGTATTTATGCTTGTAGTCCCGAAGATTCCTCTTTTCGTGCTGTCTTTACAAAGATGGCACTAAGCGAATGCAAGTGGTTGGCACATGATGGTCAAGCGCCAGACGAAGATCTTTAATCAAATATATGGCTTGAGACCATGATAATAGCCAGGATCAGAAAGAATAGTTCATAGCTGGTTACAATGATATACTGATTTGCATCCGACCAGAGAAGATCATTTCTTCAACACATCGTTTCCTGGAATATAGGGTATATCATTTGTGCTAAGAAAGTATTATAAAAAAGGACAGGAGCGTAGACTCCTGTCCTTTTTTTATAGAACCGATAATATCAAGCTAATTTTTCGTGAAGATAGGTTTTTATTTACTTTGAAATTTTATATACAGTTAGCTTAGACCTTTTAATTTTAAAAGTAGCGAATAGACTTCTCTAATAATATTTTGTAAGAAGGCTATTATTACAAAATGTCACAAAAATAGTGGGGGAATTTTATAAAAGATGATGAGAAATTTTGAAAGAAACATCTGAAACTGATAAAAAATAGCCTACTATAAATTTAATCAATACTTTTAATTAAAACTATCAATTTGAATTATGGATTTACCAAATATAAAATAATAATGTCATCGATGATACACAGAACAGTAATTATCAAAGGAGGGAATAACAATGGTAGCAAAAAAGATATATGCCATTTTGTTGGTACTCATTATAGTGCTTTCTTTTGCAGCATGCGGGGAAGACGATACAACAACTGCGGCTACTACTGCAACAACCGCTGCAACAACTGCTGCAGACAGTACAACTGAGGCTACAGATGAAGGACCGCAGATGAATGAAAATGGAGAATTTGATGTCCAGCTTCCATGTAGTGATGAGGTTGTCACAATAACGATGTGGGGTGGAACACCTGATTCATCGGCAGGTATGAACAGTCAAAATGACTCAGTTGCCCGTCAGGAGCTTGAAAAACGTACCAATGTGCATATTGAGTGGACACATCCTGTCACTGGGCAGGAGACCGCGCAGTTTAACCTGATGATAGCTTCTGAGCAGTATACAGATGCGATAATAGGCAATTCGGGATACTATATCGGCGGATTTGACAAGTTTATAAACGATGGAATACTGGTGGATCTGGCTCCGTATACAGAATATATGCAGAACTATATGAAGGCCAGAAGCGTTGACCTGGATACGCTTCTTAATACAACGACTGACGCGGGATATATTGCATTCTGGGATCGCCTTAAGATTAATGAGCAGGAAGCTTTCATGGGACCGCTTATCCGCAAGGATATCACAGATGAGATTGGTATTGATTTAAGCAGCGTAGTTACATACGACGACTGGTATGAGATGCTCACAAGCCTTGTAAACGCAGGGTATTCAAATCCGGCAACGTTATATATTTCAAGCGGTACGGGCAATGGTTTGGATACATATATGATGGCTGGTATGAACATGAATACAAGGTTGTATGCCATAGACGGGGAGATCAGATACAGTGCCAACCAGCCCGAATTTAAGGATTATATCACCCTTATGAACAAGTGGTATACGGAAAACTTGATTGATAAGGATTTTTACAGCCGGAAGTCGTCGGACTATGAATCACTTTTCCTCAATGGCGACCTGATAGTTGGTCCGATTATGTATATCAACTATGATAGGTATAACATGCAGACAGTGGACGATGGAAAGTGGGCAGCCATAGAGGTGCCGCTCGAAAGCGCAGATATGGAGAGACATATCGGGGCTGGAACGAACCCTGTCCACGCGGTTAATACCACTACCTCAATTACTACGTCAATGGATGAATCTCTTATCCCTGTGTTCTGCCAGTACCAGGACTACTTGTACACAGAAGAGGGGACTCTGCTTGCAAACTATGGGATTGAAAATGAGACATTCCACTATGATGAGGATGGTAACCCTGTATTTGAGGACTTCATCACAAATAGCCCTGATGGATTATCGCTTACGGCACAGATGACAAGGTATGCGCTTATTCACGGTTCTTTCTCCGGAAACTACTATTGGGAGCGTGAAATAAGCCCGCAAATGTCAGAGGAGGCCCTCGAAACGGCAGAGATATGGGACACGCATCTCGATTACCAGCGCACCCCTACCCTCAATGTTGCAGAAGAGCACCAGACAGAGTATTCGACAATATTTAACGATATAAACACAATGGTTGAAGAGTATTCTGTCAAGTTTATCACAGGTCAGCTCTCGATAGAAAATGACTGGGCAGCGTTTGAACAGGAGCTCCAAAATATGAATGTTGGTCAGATGATAGAGTGGGCTCAGCAGGCATATGACATGTATGCCGCACGCGATATTACAGTTGGCTATACAGAGGCACAGCTTGAGGAATATGGTATCAACGATCTCAAATAAATGAACGGCAAATAAATTTCTCCTTTTAATGGGGGCAAAGCCCGAGAGATCATGGGTTTTGCCCCTGGCTGTTAAAGACCCGGCGCGTGTCAGAGATGGCATCTATTGCCGTTCTGATAGCAGCTTTATCTGATTCGCCGCCCCGCCATTCGGCACAGTATGTAATATATTCGGGCTGATGTGCCGGATAATAGTATTGTAAAGGTGTGGGGTCGACAGTGCTGTATGTTGGAAAATCAAGCCCGTTTGGTTCATAGGTATGCAGACTGACACCATATCCGCAACGGAGAACCGTGTACAGGTTCTGCTCTGATGCCATGTGTATAATTTTTGGGGATATGCCTGCCTTTTTAAAAAAACTTTGAGCGGTTTCAACGTATAAAGGATCGTCATATACAAGGAAAGGCTCGTTTTCAAGTAGTGAAATATCAAGATGCGAATATTCTCTTCCTGGCTCAGTTTTTGACAGTTTTGTAAATACTGGTAACGAAGGAACAATGAGAAGAAATTCCCTTTTCCAGATTTCAAATCGTTCGATGTGGTTTGCCGGGCGAGTATCACGTCTCAAAACAAAGGCAAAGTCGATTTCACCGTTAAGGAGCATCTCTTCTAGAGATGCGGCAGTGCGTCTGGTTATTAGAGAGAGGTTGCAATAGGGCATATTGCTCTGGAATGTTGTAAAAATCTGAGCCAGAACGACTGAGCCAAATGTTGGAGTTATACCTATTCTCAGCCGATAGGAGTCTTTTTCTCTGAGAATGCTTTGAAGCTGAGCCTTAAGTTGCAGGTTAGCATCTATCATTTTCTGGGCAGCTTCGATGTAACATTCGCCAACAGCAGTTGGGATAAGCTTATTTCCAACACGAGAAAATAGGGAAGAGCCAAGCTCAAGCTCCTGCTTTTTGAGAAAAGAGGAGAGCGTGGGTTGAGTGATATGGAGATGTTCTGCTGCAACACTCAGATTTTTATACTTGGCAATCGCAGCGATATACCGCGGTTCACGAATATCCATTAAGATACCTCCGTTTCGCTGTAAAATGTAATATAAATTATAAAAAAATTTTATAAATTTGTAAACCTGAAAGATAAAAGAGTAAGACCAAAGCTAAAATATCTTTTGAATTTATATATTACATCAGTATTGGATGATGTAATATACTATTTGTGCCGATAAAATCAATTACATAAAGGAGATGCAAACTATGAATTATGTGTTCTATTTTCCAGATGAGCTGAGGGCAGAAAGTATGTCATGCTATGGGCATCCTTTGGTTAAGACACCGAATTTTGACGCGCTTGCTGCTGAGGGTACGCTGTTTGAGAATAACTATACCCAGCATCCTGTGTGCATGGCATCGAGATGCGCTCTTATTACCGGATGGTATCCACATGTTCATGGTCACCGTACGCTTAAGTACGAAGTAACAGATCATGAACCCAATTTCTTTAGATATCTCAAGCAGGCAGGTTATACTACCGGGCTCTTTGGGAAAAACCATATGCTCACCCCGGAAGCTTTTGCTGAAAGCTTTGTGGAGCATTGCCCGGTTACCTTTGGGCATATGGGGTCCAAGCAGCCAGATGGAAGCAAAGCAGCAGGGGTAGACCCAAAATCCCCGGAGAAAAAGCCCGGAGGATTTGCTGGATTTAGCCGCCAGCCCGTGACAGATCCGGTACAGCGCAGGAAAAACTATATGATGCTTGGCAATCCGATAAGCGAAAACCCTGATGCACCGAAAATGGGCGTCGGTATGGGAGATGCAAAAAATGTGGATGAGGGAATAGAGTTTATCAAGAAGCATGCTCATGACGAGGCTCCATTTTTCCTGTTTCTCCCGCTTGGCAATCCGCATCCTCCGTATGCAGTAATAGAGAGCATGTACGACATGTATGATCCTGCAGAAGTGCCGATGAAGGATATGAAGTGGCTTGAGAACAAGCCAAAGCTTTATGAAACTTACCGCAAGTTCCGCGAGGCAGGGGATGTCGAGTATGAGGCATTCCGCAAGGTAAACGCAATATATCTGGCAATGATAACATATACCGATATGCTGTTTGGCAAGGTGGTTGATGAGCTGAAAGCACAGGGAATATATGATGATACGACGATAATTGTATGCTCTGACCATGGAGACTGGGCGGGAGATTGCAGTCTTGTAGAGAAATGGCCGAGTGCTCTTGATGATATGCTTACACGAGTCCCGCTCATAATCCGCAAGCCAGGCGGGGCAGAGGGGCATCGCGTGTCAACACCGACACAGAATATTGACATTTTCCCCACGGTGTTTGATATCGAGGGACTTGAAATAAAGCATGACCAGTTTGGAGTGTCACTGTTGCCGCAGCTTGAGGGTGCAGTCGGGGATGAAAGCCGCGTTGTATACAGCGAGGGAGGATATGATACCCGTGAGCCACATTGCTTTGAGGGTACGCCGTCATATGCTCCGCTTATGATAGATGGAACGCAATATTATCCGAAGATGGCGCAGCAGCAGCAGGCACCCGAGACAGTTGCCCGCAGCGCGATGCGCAGGGATAACAGATATAAGTTTGTCTATCGCTCCACGGGCGAGGGAGAGCTTTATGATATGCAGGAAGATCCTCACGAGTATATAAACCTGTTTGATAATCCGGAGTATGGGTCACTGAAAAATGAACTCACAGCTGCAATGCTCAGATGGTTTATAAATACGTCGGACGTTGTTCCGCACGAGGGTCACGAATAGGCTGATAGCTAGAAAGGAGACTAGAAATGAAAGAAATAAGGGTTGGATTTATAGGTACCGGTGTAATATCCCACCGACACATGGCAAACTATGAAAAGATACCGGGAATCAAGGTTGTGGCATGCTGCGACATAGATAAAAAAGTGCTCGATGCATGGGGAGAAAAATATGGTATTCCCGAAAAGGACCGATATACAGATTACAGGGATCTCCTTGCGAGGGACGATATAGACACTGTTGATGTGTGCGTACATAATAACCTGCATGCCCCTCTGTCTATTGCCGTTATGCGTGCAGGGAAACATTGTTTCTGTGAAAAACCGATGGCAGCTTCATATATAGATGCAAAGACGATGTATGAGGCCTCAAAGGTCTATAAAAAAGAGCTTGCTGTGCAGGTAAATACTGTTTTTACCCCGACCTCCCGCATCGCCAGAAAAATGGTTGAGGCAGGGGAGCTTGGCAAGGTATATTATGCGCGTTCCACAGGGATACGCCGCCGTGGGCGTCCGGGCTGCGATATGAAGGGGCTCTCTCCGAATTTCTATTCAAAGGAAGTTGCGGGTCATGGGGCGCTGTTCGATATGGGTATCTATCATATTTCACAGCTTTTGTATATTTTGGGACTTCCAGAGCTTGAGAGGGTATCTGGTTCGACATATCAAGAGATAGACATTGATCCGCGCTTGCTTGAAGGGCGTGAATTTGGAGTTGAGGAGCTGGGTCTCGGCTTTGCAAAGTACAAGGGGAACCTGACCTTTGAGATGGCAGAGGCGTGGGCAATAAATCTTGATACGTTTGGAGATCCGGTGCTCTGCGGCAGCAAGGGCGGTTTCCGTTTCTATACAGATCCGAAGGGGCAGAGAATAGCGGGCAATCCGCCTCCGCTTGGCATAAAATACTTTAAAATAGATGATGAAAACCGCAATATCGATATAGATCTTGGCATAAACGAAAATATAATGCTCGAGCAGTCTATTGATCCGACGCTCCGCTATCGCTATGAGCAGCATGCTCATTGGTACGCATATCTTCAGGGAATAATACCTGAGAGGATACAGACCCAGGAGATAACGCTGAAAACAGCGCAGCTCAGCGAGGGTATATTCCTTAGCGGAAAGATTGGACGCGAGGTTACGGCAGACGAGATCGACAGCCTTGCAGAGTCGACGGCGATGCGCCGCCAGGAAACCGAGTGGGGCGTATTTGAGTACGATTTCTAATCAAGATTGTGATATGCGGACAGGATTATCCGCCTATGAAAGGAGTTGCACATGAAAGATCTGTATCTTCAGCTGTTTTCGCTGGGAGACGCGGGAAGAGGGAAAACCACAGAGGAGCAGCTTGCAATAGTAAAGGAGATGGGATACGCCGGGGTTGAGTTTTTCGGCGGAAACTTTGGAACGGTGACCGACGGCAATGAGCTGAAAGAATTGCTTGAAAAATATGAGCTTGGATGTCGTTCCGGACACTTTTCGATGGACAATATCGAGGCAGGGTTTCCCGTTTTGCAGGCCATCGGAGGGAGCTATGCCATAATCTCCACGCATCCCTTCTGCGACAGGGCCGAGGCGATGGAGCTTGCCGGGCTTCTCAATGAAAAAGGGAAAAAGGCGGCTGAATATGGTCTGATGGTGGGATATCATAACCATGCCACAGAGTTCAACCGGGATGGGGATGATTATCTGCTTGAAATTCTCATACAAAATACCGACCCACAGTATGTCATGTTCCAGATGGATGCCGGTCATGCGGCGCACGCAGGTATAGATGTATACTATTTCACAAGGAAATATGCAGACAGGATAAAAGCCATACACCTCAAGGAATGGAACAAAATAAAGGGACCGGGAAAGGCAAATAGCATGAAGGATCCGGTGTTCCATCCGGGGGTTGCTGCGGCGGATGGAAAAAAGGCAAATATGCCCGATCCGGAAGTTTTGAAAAAGATGATGGAGGAGCGCCGGCAGATGAACTGTGCTGCCGGGCAGGGTACGGTGGATTGGAACTACTATGCAAAGGTGGTAAAGGAAGCCGGAATAGAGCCGTTCTTTATTAACGAGCGTCCATGCAGCTATAACACTCCGGAGGACAGGATAGCGTGCCTGAAAGAAGATTTTAAATATTATACCGAAAAGGTAATAGACTGATAAAAAGGGGCGGGATATCCCGCCCCTTTTTGTTTTTGGGATATCTGGGATGCTAGACGTGGCAAAGGAGTAGGAAGCAAGGTTTTGTGGAGAGAAAGAAATTTATTGACAAGTGCAGTTTATTATGATAAAGTGATAAAGAAATAAAGCGAATGGAGAGGATAGCTTTGAAAAAATATGGGGGAGCGACCCCTTTTGGGACAAAAGATTTGCTGCTTGACGAATGTAGACGTAAAAATGCGATAGAGAAGAAGCTGTCTGCACTTTTTGAGAGCAGAGGTTACAGGGAGGTAGTGACCCCCGGGGTGGAATACTACGATATTTTTGCGGTAGCAAGCCCGATACCGCAGGAGGAGATGTACAAGCTTACAGAATCCGGCGGGAGGCTTATCGTTCTCCGCCCAGACAGCACCTTGCCAATAGCCAGGGTGGTAGCCACAAGAATGAGGGAGATGCCGCTGCCGGTGCGCCTGAGATACACGCAGAACGTGTTTCATGCGAATAGGGCAGACGAGGGACGTCACAACGAAACTACGCAGAGCGGTGTTGAGCTGTTGGGCGCAGCGGGGATGCGTGCCGATATAGAGCTGCTTGTCACTGCTCTTGGAGCTTTTAAGGCGCTCGGGCTTGAGGGGGCACAGATAGAGCTTGGGCACGTGGGATTTTTTAAGGCACTGATGAGCGAGATACCGTTTGAGGATGGCGAAGATGAGGATGTGCGCAGGTGCGTAGAATACAAAAATTATGCCGCACTTGGGGATATCTTGAAAAAATATGGTGACAGCAGGACAGAGGCGCTTGGAAAGCTACCGCAGCTTTTTGGCGGTGAAGAAGTCCTTGCACGGGCAGAAAAAATGACGCAAAACCTCGAGGCAAAGAGAATACTCGAGTATCTGGGAGAACTCTATGGCGCTCTGTGTGGTATGGGATATCGTGATTCGGTTGAGATAGACCTGGGAATGGTCCACCACATAAATTACTATACAGGTCTTGTGTTCCGCGGGTATATTACAGGATCGGGAAGCACTGTCCTTACGGGAGGAAGGTATGACGGGCTTCTGTCCGAATTTGGGTACGATATTCCGGCAACAGGGTTTGCAATAAATGTTGACCAGCTGCTTGAAGGGAGTGCGCCTTGTAGCGACAAGGAGAGTGTTCCCGAGGTGCTGGTACACTATGAAGCCGGATGTGCCAGGGAGGCATATCAGCTTTTTGACAGGCTTGTTTCAGAGGAGAAACGGGTGCTTATGAGCGTTTTCGGAGAGATGCCGGACAGCATTGCTTTTGCAAGGGCGGTAGGGATACCGGAGATAGCGCTTGTGGGCACAGAAGGAATAAAAACGGTATTGATATGTGAGGGATAATATGGAAAACAGACCGCTGAGGATAGCCCTTACGAAGGGAAGACTGGAAGAAAAAGCTGTGCAGCTCTTTGGAGACATCGGGTATGATTGTGACAGGCTGATAAATAAGGGAAGAAAGCTTGTCATAGATATAGGCGGGCTTGAGATAGTGCTTGTAAAGGCAGCAGATGTCATTACATACGTGGAAAATGGAGCCTGCGATATGGGGATAGTTGGCAAGGATACGATACTTGAATATGGGAAGTCGTTTTACGAAATACTCGATTTGGGGTTTGGAAAATGCCGGATGATGGTCGCAGTAAAAAAAGGAACAGATTTTTATAGCGGATACTCCAGGAAAAAGATAGCGACTAAGTTTGTAAACATCGCCCGGGAGTATTACAATAAAAAGGGTATGGATGTAGATATAATAAGGATTGAGGGTTCGGTAGAGCTTGCACCGTTGCTCGGGCTTGCGGATGCGATAGTTGATATTGTGGAGACGGGCGTAACGCTCAAGGAAAACGGGCTTGAGGTGATAGAGGAGGTATGCCCGCTGTCGGCAAGGCTGATAGTGAATACAGCGTGTATGAAGCTCCGTCGTGAGGAGGTACTGGAGCTGACAGAGAAAATAGAGCGGTGGGTAGACCGCCCGGAAGGGAGATAAAATGTTGAGAAAAATATTGGCTGATGGCAAGGCAGAGGAAGAATTTATCGAGGATATGCGCAAGCGGGGCGAAGAGACCGATGCAAAGGTGACGGCATCGGCAAATGAGATAATATCTGCCGTGCGGAACAGAGGGGACGCTGCCATAAGGGAATATACGATGAGATTTGATGGTGTGGAGGTCAGTGAGCCCGAGGTGAGCGCGGAGGAAATTGAGGAGGGCATAAGGCTGACCGGCGATGAGCTAATGCGTATTCTGAAGCGAGCCGCAGAAAATATACGTGAATATCACAAGCTACAGCTCTCGCATGGGTATATAAAGGTAGATGGAGATACTTTTTGCGGACAGGTCGTGCGTGGGCTTGAGCGGGTTGGAATATATGTGCCAGGAGGGACGGCGGCATATCCATCCTCTGTGCTGATGAACGCTATCCCGGCGGCAGTTGCGGGAGTAAAGGAGATAGTGATGGCTACTCCTCCGGGCAAGGATGGGAAGGTGAGTCCTGCAATACTTGCCGCAGCAAAGATTGCGGGCGTAGGGAGAATATATAAGATGGGTGGGGCGCAAGCAGTGGCAGCGCTTGCCTATGGGACGGAGAACGTTCCTGCTGTTGACAAAATAGTGGGACCTGGTAACATATATGTTGCAACGGCAAAGAGACTGGTATATGGTAAAGTGGACATAGACATGATAGCCGGACCGAGCGAGGTGCTGATAGTAGCAGATGAAACCGCTGAGGCAAAGTATCTGGCGGCGGATTTGATGAGTCAGGCAGAGCATGACAGGCTTTCCTCCGCCGTGCTTGTATGCACAAGCGAAAGCTTGGCAGATAGGGTGGATGAGGAACTGAAGCGGCAGTCAGCAGAGCTTTCGCGCCGTGAGATTATCGACAGCTCGATCAAAAATTTTGGCGCTGCAATCATCTGCGAAAGCCTCGACCGGGCGTTCGAAATTGCGAATATAATAGCACCAGAGCACCTCGAGATAATGACTGAAAGCCCGATGGAAAAGCTGGGGCTTGTAAAAAATGCAGGGTCGGTTTTCCTTGGAAGATATACCCCTGAGCCGCTTGGAGACTATATGGCAGGACCAAACCATGTCCTCCCGACGAGCGGGACAGCGCGCTTCTTCTCCCCTCTCGGCGTGGATGCGTTTGTTAAGAGGATGAGCTATCTCTACTATGGTAGTGGCAGCCTGAGAGAAATCGGGGAGGACGTGATAAAGTTTGCGGAAAATGAAGGACTTACCGCGCACGCAAATTCTGTGAGAGTGAGGATGGAAAATGAATAAATATCTGCCGGCAAAGCTGAATAAAATTGCGGAGTATGTCGCCGGCAAGCAGGATTTTAGGATAAAGCTTGACTCGAATGAAAGCTTTGTAAAGATGCCGCAGCGCCTGAGGGAAAGGATATCTGGGCTTGTGCTTGGAGCAGAGCTAAATAGATACCCAGAGCCCGAGGCGTCAGAGCTTATCTCAGCCTATTCGGAGTACATAGATGTAGAGCCTGGGTATATAATGGCAGGAAATGGATCAGACGAGCTGTTGTCGATAATAATTTCGGCGTTTTTGGAAAAAGGAGACAGGATGCTAATTATACCTCCCGATTTTGGGATGTATAAGTTTTATGCTTCGATATATGAGGTTGAAGTGCTTGAATATGGGAGAAAAGAATGCTTCGAGATGGATGTTGAAGGGATGCCGGATTTTGTAAAGGCGAATGATGTAAAGCTTGTTATGTTCTCAAATCCCAACAACCCAACAGGTAGCATGCTTGCGCGCAAGGAACTTCTTGAACTGGCAGACAGGACTGACGCGATACTGGTTTCCGATGAGGCATATATGGACTTTGCAGATGAATCAGTGGTGAGAGATGCCGCGGAGAGGGAAAATCTTATAGTGTTGAGGACACTGTCAAAGGCATTTGGTCTTGCTGCGCTCCGGTGTGGCTTTGCGGTAACAAATAAAGAAATGCACAAGGCGCTTATGAAGGTGAAGTCCACATATAATGTCAACACGCTGACACAGCTCATCGGAACGGAAGTACTTCGTGATGTGGAGTTTACGCGATATGCAAACAATGCCATTGTAGACAGTACACGGGAGCTTTATAATGGGCTGTGCCGGCTTTCTGGCAAAGACTTTAAGGTGTACCCGACTGCTGCGAATTTTGTATATATAGAGACACCACGCAGCAGTGAGATATTTGAAAAGCTCGGTAGATGTGGGATAAGCATCAGAAACTATGGCGATGCGCTGAGGATATCCGCGGGAGCGCCGGAGGAAAATGCGGAGCTGCTTAAAGAGCTGGAGGAAATTTTGGGTGAGGACAATGAGAAGTGCTAAGATAACAAGAAAGACGGCTGAGACAGACATCGAGCTTGAGCTGAGGCTGGACGGTAGGGGGGACTTTGCCTTTACCTCCGGCATAGGCTTTTTTGACCATATGCTCTCTGCGTTTGCGAGACATGGAGGGTTCTCGATTGCCGGGTGCTGCGTAGGAGATCTGTATGTGGATACTCACCACACAATAGAGGATACGGGGATAGTGCTGGGAAAGGCGCTCCGTGAGGCGCTGGACAGTGGCGAAGTGTTTGCGCGCTTTGGGATGGCATATGTACCGATGGATGAAACCCTGGCGCGGGCAGTTGTGGATATCAGTTCACGTCCTTATTTGATATATGATTTGTCCAGAGTTAGCAGCACCGATATGGACATACAGATATATGAGGAGTTTTTCCGTGCCTTTGCATTTAACGCGGGTATAACGCTGCATATAGAGGCAGAATATGGAAGAAATGGTCATCATATAACGGAAGCAATATTCAAGGCGACAGCGCGAGCGATTGCGGAGGCTGTATGCGAGACCGGTGGTAAAGTGCTTTCGACAAAGGGAGTGCTCTGATGATAGCGATAGTTGACTATGGACTTGGAAATGTGGCAAGCGTAAAAAAGGCTCTCGACTTTCTGGGAATAAGCTCTGAGCTTACAAAGGACAGAAATGAGATATCCTCGGCTGACGGAGTGATACTTCCGGGTGTTGGAGCGTTTCCTTATGCGATGAAGAGGCTTGAGAGCGATGGAATGGTAGATTTTTTGCGTAAAACAGCGAAAAAAAAGCCGTTTCTTGGAATTTGCCTTGGAATGCAGCTTCTGTTTGACAGAGGTTATGAGATAGAGGAGACCGATGGTCTGGGGTTGATATCAGGAGAGGTGAGAAAGATACCTGATATGGGGTTGAAAATACCTCATATGGGTTGGAACAGTCTGGTATTCAGCGGGAGCTGCTCACTTTTGAATGGGGTGAGTGAGGGAGACTATGTATATTATGTTCACTCATATCGGGCTGAGTTGAAATATAGAGAAAACCTGGCGGCATACAGCGAATATGGTACATGTATTGCCGGTGTAGTGCAGAATGGTAATGTGTTTGGTACGCAGTTCCATCCCGAAAAGAGCGGGGATGTGGGACTCAGGATTCTGAAGAATTTCGGGGAGATGTGCAGATGATAATTTTTCCGGCAATAGATATAAAGGATGGTCGTCCGGTGAGACTTGTCAGAGGTGACTTTGACACAGCTTCGCAGGTGGCAGAGGACGCGGTAGGAACGGCCGTCAGCTTTGCGGAGGAAGGGGCAAAATATCTCCATATGGTCGACCTAGATGGAGCACTCGAGGGTGAGCGTAAGAACGCAGATATAATAGTTGCGACCGCGAAGGAGAGCGGGCTTTTTACTGAAGTGGGCGGAGGAGTACGCGATACAGGAACGATAGAATACTATCTGAAAAATGGAATCTCGCGGGTCATACTTGGCTCTGCGGCGCTGAAGAACCCAGAGCTTGTACGCTTTGCCGTGAGCGAATACGGGAAAGCGATAGCGGTCGGGATAGATGCGAGAGAGGGGCTTGTCAGCGTATCGGGATGGACCGATAGTTCTGATGTGGGATATATAGAGCTTGCAAAGAGAATGGAGGATATAGGTGTATCCAATATTATCTTCACTGACATAGGCAGGGACGGGACCCTGGCAGGACCAAACCTGGAGATGCTAAGAGAGATATCCGGAGCGGTTAGCTGTGATATAACGGCTTCGGGAGGGGTGCGCGACACAAACGATATTTGCGCCCTTGCCGACATGGGGCTGTATGCGGCAATATGCGGAAAGTCGCTATACAGCGGGACACTGACGGTTAAAGCTGCGCTTGAAGCGGCGGAGGTACGGGATGCTGGGTAAGAGGATAATCCCGTGCCTTGATGTGAAGCTTGGGCGCGTGGTAAAGGGGATAAACTTTGAAGGGCTGCGTGACGTAGGAGATCCAGTGGAAATTGCAAAGTTTTATGACCGGGAGGGCGCGGATGAGATCACATTTCTTGATATCACCGCGACAAACGACGGAAGGAAAACTCTGCTGGACGTAGTAGAGCGGACAGCAAGGGAGATATTTGTCCCGCTTACGGTTGGAGGTGGGATAAGGCATGAGGACGAGATACGGGATATTCTGCTTGCAGGTGCGGACAAAGTGTCGATAAATTCGGCAGCAGTGACCGTACCGGGGCTTGTAGGAAGGGCAGCCGAAAGATATGGGAGCCAGTGCATAGTGGTCGCAATAGACAGCATGCGCGTGGATGGTGAGTTCCACGTGATGATAAACGCCGGGACGAAGGATACCGGGATCGATGCTGTGAAGTGGGCTCAGGAGATGGAGCGACAGGGAGCGGGAGAAATTCTGCTTACATCCAAGGATGCCGATGGTACTAAAGCGGGATACGATATCGAGATAACCCGTCTGATAGCCGAGTCGGTTGGGATACCGGTAATAGCTTCTGGAGGGTGCGGAAAGATTGAGGATTTTTCAGAAGTGTTTCTGAAAACCGGGGCAGATGCTGCGCTGGCTGCGTCGGTACTGCATTTCCGTGAGCTGACAATAAGCGAAATAAAGGAACATCTGGCAGAAAATAATGTTCCGGTAAGGCTTGGGGGAAAGAGAGAATGGTAGATTATGACAGGATATTTAATGGAAGGGAGCTTGTGCCGGCAATAGTGCAGGAGGAGGCAAGCCGTGAGGTTCTGATGCTTGCGTATATGAACAGGGAATCTCTGCGACTGACGCTTGAAACAGGGAGGACATGGTTTTATAGCCGTTCGCGGCAGTCACTTTGGAACAAGGGAGAGACATCTGGGCATTTTCAAACGGTGAAAGAGATATATGTCGATTGTGATTGCGATACGATACTTGTAATAGTAGAGCAGGAGGGTGCTGCTTGCCATACTGGAAACCACAGCTGCTTTTACACACGTATAAAATGAACAGGAGGGAGAACAATGACAGACACAATAAACAAGCTCTATGAGGTAATACTTTCGCGCAGGGAGACAGCGGCAGAAAATTCATATACGGCATACCTCTTTCGCGAGGGGCTGGACAAGATACTGAAAAAGGTCGGAGAAGAGTGTACAGAGACGGTAATTGCCGCTAAAAACAGCGACAATATGTTGCTCTGTGGAGAGATATGCGATCTGGTGTATCATGTGCTGGTGCTGATGGCAGAGAAGGGATTACCTCTTTCTGATATAGAGGCAGAGCTACAGGAGAGAGCGAAAAAGCTGGGCAATCTGAAAGAAAAGCATCAGAGCGACCACAATACATAACAAGGCGCCCGGGGCTCCGGGCGTTTTAGTTTTTGTATGTAGAGCTTTCCTCCCGGGTTATAGAAAGCGGCAGAGCGATTGAAGAAGATTGACGGGAAATTATTAAGATGATATAATAGGTATGAATGTAGTGCTTTCGGGCATGGTTAGGAGGGTATCTATGAGCTATTTTGAGATTAAGCAGGCAACGACGCACGAAGAGGTCGCGGCGGTTGCTGCACTGGCAAACGATATATGGCACGAGT
>CALXAZ010000107.1 GCA_944386395.1 uncultured Clostridia bacterium | reverse complement strand
CAAACTTATCCTTTAAATGTATCCTAAAGCTTTATATAGATTATTATAAACTCAGCGTCAGCACATGTCCAGCTACCAGGCACCACATAGTGCAAAAAGACAAAATCTCCGGCAATTTACCGGGGCTTTTCTCTATGTGAAATGTTTGACAATAGGAGAAAAAAGATATATTATATTGTTAGCATAAATCCCGGTAGGGGGCGCATCCTGTTTGCGGAGGTCTCTAAATATGGTAAGAAAAATATCTTCTGCGGTCATACGCCGCTTGCCTAAATATTATAGATATCTTGACGAGCTGCACCAGAGCGGTGTAACGCGCATTTCATCTCACCTTCTTGCTCAGAGAATGGGCTTTACTGCTTCGAAAATACGACAGGACCTCAACTGCTTCGGTGGCTTTGGTCAGCAGGGATACGGCTATAATGTAGATAACCTTCGCGCTGAAATAGGCGAGATACTTGGTCTTAACCGTTCCTGTAAGGCGATATTGCTAGGGGCTGGAAATCTGGGTAGAGCTCTTATAAACAACTTTAAGTTTTCCCGCTGCGGCTTTGAACTTATTGCCGCATTCGATCTCGACCCTGCGGTGGTTGGTACCGAGATAAACGGTGTCCCAATACTCAACATTGACAGTCTCGACTCCTTTGTCGAGGAGCATCATCCAGAAATTGCTGTGTTTACTCTGCCCTCTGAGGTTGCCCTGGAGATGGCTGCACGGCTGGAAAAGCTCGGGGTGAAGGGCATATGGAACTTTGCCCGCCACGAAATACGTCCTGCAAGCACCGGCATAAATGTTGAAAACGTACACTTTGAAGACAGTCTGATGACCCTATGCTATATGATAAACGACAAAAAGGAAAAATAAAAAATCCCCGGTCAGACCGGGGATTTTTTATTTTTATTCAAATGATATACATCCGGTCACAAGCTCCGCATCCGCTTTCGACTGCTCATTTCCTTCCCAGTACGTTACACAAAAAACCATATAGCTATACTCGCCTGCTTCTGTGATATAGTATTGCTCAATATACGCATCCTCGCTGTCAGGGAGCGTCGTGCGATACTCGATATAGTCGCACTCCCTTCCGGCAAGCTCCCTCTTTTCTCGCGCTGTCAGCTCTGAATAATACCCGTCAAAATCACCCGAATACATAATTTCAAACGCATCTACATATTCTTCCAGCGAAACTCCGTCATACAACTCGGCAAATATCTGAGCCGAAGCATGTTCCTTATCAGCAGAATCCTCGCAACTCCATACCTCTATAAATCCCATACCAACTCCGCCGTCTTCATATTCAAACACTTCAAAGCTGTCCGGATTACTAGAATCTACAGGATCCTCAGTCATATTCTCCTCATACAGGGTCTGCACAAACCATCCTTCCGGTATCTCAAAGCTCACTCCGTAAAACCCATTGTGGTATTCTGCGGCGTATTCTGCCTGTCCCTCAGTGCTGGTTTCATTTGTGACGGTGCTATTTGTTATCCCCTCCTGCTGGCATGCAGCAAGCAGAAATAACATCATAGCTGAAATTAGAAATGCTGAAATGCGTCTTGTCATATTTTTGCCTTTCTTTTTTCGTATTTAAAGATTTAAAAGCCTCCGCCTGCCTGCAAGTAGCAGACATCGAAGGCTTTTGCTATCTTCAGGTATGTATGCTTATTTTCCCTTATTAAATATATCGATAATGTCCCTAAACGGATCATCGTCGTTAATAGCAGTGCTATCATTGTCCTGAGTAGTTTCGGCTGGGACCGGAGCCTCAATTTTCTCCTCTTCCCTCTCAAAGTCGGTTGCAATAACAGTTATGCGTATCTCGTCCTCAAGTGAATCATCAAAGTTTGCACCAAAAATTATGTTTGCATCCGGATGAGCAGCCTGATTTACGATGTTGGCAGCGGTGTCCACCTCGTCAAGCCCCAGCTCCATAGAACCGGTAACATTGACTATAATACCCTTTGCACCATTTATGGAAGTTTCGAGCAGCGGGCTCTGTACTGCCATAAGCGCAGCCTCTTCCGCCTTGTTCTTGCCAGCAGCCTTTCCTACGCCCATATGTGCAAAGCCTGCATTCTGCATAACAGTGGTAACATCGGCAAAGTCGAGGTTTATAAGCCCGGTAACCTTAATAAGGTCAGATATACTCTGCACTGCCTGGCGCAGCACATCATCTGCTATCTCAAAGGCGTTCAGAAATGTTATTTTCTGCTCAGAAACAAGCTTCAGCCTTTCATTAGGAATAACAACAAGCGAGTCCACCCTCTCTAGCAGCTCATCTATACCCTTATTTGCCTGCTCCATACGGCGCTTGCCCTCGAAGGCAAACGGACGCGTTACAACCCCAACAGTAAGAATCCCCATTTCGCGGGCAATTTCCGCCACTATCGGCGCTCCACCTGTGCCTGTTCCGCCGCCCATACCGGCAGTAATAAATACCATATTTGTATTTTCAAGTGCCTTAGATATCTGAGCGCGGCTCTCTTCAGCAGATTTTTTGCCGATCTCCGGATTTGAACCAGCTCCCATTCCGCGGGTCAACTTTTCGCCTACCTGTATCTTCTGCGTCGCACTGGACACCGAAAGCGCCTGCTTATCTGTATTTATGGCAACAAATTCTACTCCTCGCATTCCGGAGCTTATCATACGGTTTACAACATTATTTCCGCCGCCGCCTATGCCTATAACCTTTATGTTGACAACTGTCTCGTTGCCCGGATCCAGTTCAAATGCCATTATGCCTGCCTCCTGTTATTCCAATATATTCCACATCCCGGTAATCCGGAAAAGTTAGTCATCTTATATTTATACAGACCTACTTCTGTATTTTATCTTGTTTAGCTTCTCAGGTCAATAGGTTTAATAATTTTTTATTGTTAAACAGCTGTAAATTCAATCCTAATATTTCCTCTTTGCTACTGACTTGCCTCATTAAAGCGGGCTTCATGCTTGCTTATTAGAAGGCTGAGATCTATCGTCCCAGTTTTCCCATTTCCAAGATTTTCTAAAATTTCCTTGAGATACTGTAGCTTGTAGTCAAGCTCTTCGTTTATCCCCAGCTCCACCGTATACCTATCCATCAGCCGAAATGATAGGTTATATAGCTTGGTAAAATCTATCTCAGACACATCTTCGGCAAAACCCGCCCTGTCAATAGCAGAAAGCATGTCGGTTATCACCTGCATCTGGCTTTCATCCTCTGTGACTAGCGTCTGCCCTGCTGCAGGCTCAAAGGGTGTAACCCCCTTTAGAAAAATAAGCCCCTCTGCCTCCTGGGGCAGAGTGTTTTCCAGAAGCTTTGCATTCTTATCCAGAAGCCATACGCTGCTGCCATCATATACATATGCCTCTGCTACACACTCTGTCACCTCAAAAATTAGAGTATCGGGAAATCCCCTGCGTATCTTCACTTCATCCACATATGGAAGCTCTGCCTTTATCCTATGCGCTATAGCAAACTTATTTATCAGTATCAGACTGTCGCCGCTATTTACTCCGCTCGCTTCGCGCAACACCTCTGCCATATATCTTTCGTTCCCATAGACATCTATGCCTGTTATCTTAAAAAATATAGTAGCTGTAGCTCCGATAGCTATTACAACAAATATGGAAAGTATCACAAGCGAAAAACATCCCGGTCTCCCTCTCCGCTTTCCATATTTGTTGTTTCTTCTATTCCTTTTTGACGACGCCATTGCTCGATTTCCTTCCCGATGTTTTCATTTATCCTTCCTGAAACTCAATGTCCGCGCCTATACCTCCCAGAGCCTTCTCTATCTGCTCGTATCCGCGCTCAATATGCTTCGCCCGACGTATAACGGTACGCCCCTCGGCTCCCAGCGCTGCAATTATAAGTGCCGCACCTCCCCGGAGATCTGTCGCCTCGACCTCTGCACCGTGAAGTCTCGGTACTCCGAACACCACTGCCACACGTCCTTCCGTGCGTATGTCCGCTCCCATACGCATAAGCTCACCCACGTGGCGGTACCTATTCTCAAATATATTTTCAATAAAAACTGTAGCCCCGTCGGCGGTAGCCATAACTGCCATCACCGGCGACTGCGCATCAGTAGGAAACCCTGGGTATGGCATGGTTCTCACAGGATGCACAGCATTTAATCTTCTTTCAGACGAAATATGGAGTCTGTCGCCCGTCTCACCTATCCTGCACCCTGCCTCGCGCAGCACCGAAGTAACTGTGGCGACATGGCGCGGACAGACATTTTCCAGCAGCACTTCGCCTCCTGCCGCCGCAACGGCGCACATATATGTAGCCGTAACTATTCTGTCCGGGATTATGCTATGCTCTGCGGCATGCAGCTTTGCTCCTCCTTCAATCTCTATATACGGTCCTCCTGCTCCAGATATCCTTGCTCCTGCCCTGTTTAAAAACTGTTGCAGGTCATATATCTCCGGTTCTCGGGCCGCATTAAATATACGTGTTGTTCCCTCTGCTGCCGTCGCTGCAAGCATGATATTTTCAGTTGCTCCGACGCTGGGTATCGAAAGATCAATGTCTGCCCCTTTCAGCCCCACAGTCTCACATATCATTCTTCCTCCGCGCTCGGTTATTTCCGCTCCCATCGAACGCAATGCAGAAAGATGCAGATCTATCGGGCGCGGTCCAAGCTCACACCCACCTGGATATGTCATTTCTGCCCTTCCCGTCCGGGCAAGTATTGCCCCAAGGAATATTACCGACGAGCGCATCTCTCTCATCAGCACGTCTGGTATGCTGTCGCCCGTCATCCCCGAAGAATCCACCTCTATGCTGCCGCCCTCGCGCCGTATCCTGCAACCTAGATACCTGAGTATCTTAATTGTAGAGTCCACATCAGTCAGCTCTGGGCAGCCATATATCACCGAGCGCTCCCCGCTCAGTACAGTGGCTGCCAGAACAGGCAGCACACTGTTCTTGGCTCCGTGGACGCAGATATTCCCGCAGAGCCTGTTTCCACCATTTATTATAAACGATCCCATATGAGTTCCTCCGCATATCAGCTTCCCGCTCTCGCGGTTATTTCTGCCTCATACTATGCAAATTCTCATATAGGTGTGAATTTTCGCTCTTTATCCTACGTTTACTGCCGCAAGCTCAGAAATTACCGAATATATCCTCTCCGCAGAATCGAGCACTGCCATTGATTTAAGGTTATTTTCTATGTCCCTCATCCGCTTCCCGTCCGACAACAGACCGCTCACGGCATCCATCAGCACATGTCCGTCGCAATCCTTCTCAAGTATCACCACAGCCCCGTTTTTTGCCTCTATGGCACGCGCGTTTTTCTCTTGATGGTTTCCCGCAACATTGGGCGATGGCACGATTATTGCCGGAGTAGCCGATGCTATTACCTCACTCAGCGTCGATGCACCGCCCCGGCATATCACTATGTCGGCAGCAGCCATGACCCGAGGCATATCATATATATATTCCCTCATATCGATATTCGGATGCTCTTCCAGCTTTATGCCCATTTCTCTGACATAGTCAGGCATCCAGCGCCATCCATAGCTCCCCGTGGCATGAATATGAAAGAATTTGTCACGTTTGCTTTCAAGCAGCATAAACTGTGCAATCTTCTTGTTCATCTCCCGCGCCCCAAGTGATCCCCAATAGGACACCACCAGCGGCTTTTCTCCTATCCCAAGTTCGCGCCTGGCATCCTCCTTTTTTGTAAAGATGAATTCCTCCCTCACAGGGGTTCCCGTTACAGTTACCCTTTCGGGGTTCCTGTATCTTCCAATGCTGTCCTCAAAGCTCACCATTATCCTTGTGGCACTGTCCGCAAGCAGCTTTGTTGTCAGCCCGGGAATAGCATTCGACTCATGTATCGCCGATGGTATTCCAAGCTTTTCAGCCGCCCGGATAGTCGGAAAGCTAGCATATCCTCCCGTTCCTACGACAACGTCAGGTCTAAACCCTTTCAGTATCTCTTCAGCCTGACGCACTGACCTTGCCAGACCGAATACCGTCCCAAAATTATTGGCTATATCCTTCGGCTTTATGCTCCTTCGTAGATTCGATACATCAACGGTCTTTATCTCAAAGCCCTCACGGGGGACAAGCCTTGTTTCCATCCCTCCTGCAGCCCCGATAAAAAGTATCTCCGCCTCTGGATGCTTACTCCTTACTAGTTTGGCAACCGACAAAGCAGGATTTATATGTCCTCCTGTACCTCCGCATGTAAAAACTACCCTCACAAAAAGCCCCCTCTTCTTTTTCCGGACACCTTCTCCTCATCCCGCCGGACGAGCAGGTATCTGTCGAGAAACGCTCAGTATTATCCCCATTTCTGCCAACTGTATGACTAAAGACGTACCTCCATAGCTGAAAAATGGAAGTGATATTCCCGTAACCGGGATAAGATTCGTCACAACTGCAATATTGAGAAACACCTGCATCGCAAACAAAGTTATTATTCCCGTTGCAAGCAGCGAGCCAAACCTGTCGCGCGAACGTATGGCTATCCAGTACCCTCGTATTATCAGCAGTGCAAACAGGGCAAGCACCAGTGCCGCACCCACAAACCCCAGCTCCTCGCAAACTATCGCAAACACAAAGTCGTTGTGCTGCTCCGGCAAGTAGAGATGCTTCTGCCGGCTTTTTCCAAGCCCCACTCCAAATAGTCCGCCTGAACCCACCGCATAGAGCGACTGTATTGTCTGATATCCATCACCCTGAGGATCTGAAAAAGGATCTAGCCATATCTGCACACGCGCAAGCGAATGTGACATCTGAGTAATGATTACAAAAAATGCCCCGGCAGCCGACGCCACCGCTGCCGCAAGCCATGCCCAATGTATTCCTCCCACAAACATCAGCGCCCCGCCAACGGCTACAATAAGTATCAGCCCTGATACGTGCTTTTGCAATATCATAAGCCCTGCCATAACTGCAAGAATTATTGCAAACGGAAGTATTCCATATTTAAATGTCCTCATTTTTTCTTTGAATACAGATATCATTGTAGAAAATGTGAGGATTATCGCAAACTTTGCAACTTCAGATGGCTGAAACTCAAGCCCAAACAGGTTGAGCCACCGCTTTGCTCCGTTGCGTATAACACCAAAAAATGGCACCATTGCCATCAGCACTATCGCTGCCAGCAGCACCACAAGGCTCAGCGGTCTCAGAAACTGATAATTGACCCTTGAAATTATCAACATTATCACTATCCCTGC
>CALXAZ010000106.1 GCA_944386395.1 uncultured Clostridia bacterium | reverse complement strand
AATGCAATTGCGGAACAAAAAAAGTTGTTGACTATTATTGAAATGCGGGCCAGAAAGTTTACGCTAGAAAAATGCGGAAATAAACTTCATATTACTCGAGAGCGTGTGCGTCAGTTGGAATCTAAAGCTTTACGTATTTTTGCACGCTACCAGAGCCGTATCAAATTGATTGCAAAAATATCAGCCGAAAAAAATGGTGCCTCAATAATTACACCAGCCGATATAGAACGATACAGTGGTGACTATAGCACGGAGTTGCTATTTTTGCTTCGAACTTACAAAAGAGGTACATATATATACGATGATCAGTTGGATGTTTTCATTGTTGGCGACGATTCTTTACGAAATCGCGTATATGCATACATAGAAACTTTGCCTGAGATATTTCCTAGGAAAAAACTTTCCAATTATTTGGAAACAGCAGAAGAGGAAAATGATCTTCCAGGTACTATGGTCGAGATGGCGATAGCGGAGACATATAAACTGACAGGGGAAGTATATCATCGAAATCGGCTATCGTTAGCTGCAATTTATACTACAATCCTTCGGGATCACTATCCCGATGGAATCAAGGCGTATGATCCGGTGGAAATCAATCATTTCCGTGAACTTGTCAAAGACACTTACGGCGATGTAAACCTTCCAGATAATGATCGCGCCCTTACTGCAAGAATTGCGGGGATATGTATTCTTTGTGGCAGGGGGATCTACAGACTTAAGCAGAAACAATATATTCCTCAGGCATTGGCTGATAAAATATATAACTATATTGTTACTAGCGACAATGAGATATTTCTTATGAATACGCTTTATAGCGTATTTGAGACTAATTTGCGTGAAGAGGGTGTTGATAACAAGTATTTTTTGCAGGGTATACTGCATGAATTATACGGCGATAAACTTGTTTTTACCAGAGATTATGTTTCAAAAAATGGAGGAGAAACATCCATCTACTCAAGCGTCGTTAATTTTATTCAACAATCCCGCTATCCTGTTAGTAAAAAACAGATTCAGGAGAAATTTCCGGGTATTTCTGATATCGTAGTGAATTTTTCCGTAAGTAACCCTAGTGTGTTAAACTACTTTGGAGAGTATCTGCACACCAGCAAACTTCAGATAGCACCAGAAGAGGAAAGATATTTGGACAAGGTTGTGCAGCGGATTTGTGCCGACGGTGTTGCTCACCACATAAAAGATTTTTATGAGATTATTAATCGTGAAAAACCAGAGATTCTCACTCGCAATGCAGCACTATATCCATTCAGTGCCTTTAGCGTATTGGAATATCTGTTTAGGGATAGTTATCAATTTTCAAGGCCATATATAGCCATGTCCGGAGTTGAAATTGGCCGACCCGCCGAGCGACTGCACGATATGTTATATAGTTTAGACGAGTTTTCTTTCGACGATATCAGTGATTTCACGAAAGAGAATCATTTTAATATTCAGTCTCAACTTGAATATGTAAATTCGTGTAATGACAAGTTTTTAATTGTTAATGGAACTAATGTGCAGAGTATTGAAAAAATCGGTATAACTGAATCGATAGCCGTCAACTTGGAAAAAGTAATTGCTGATGAGGCCAGGACAACTATGCCAATTAGAGAGTTAACCTGTTGGGCGTCCTTTCCAATTATAAATGTTCCATGGACAGAATGGCTGGTGTATAGCGTTTTAAATAAATGGGGTACACAAGTTTCAGTTGCACCATCCTCTAATCAATTTCGTTTTTCTATTCCTCTCGTTGCACCGAAAGGACAACTGGATGTCTCAAATTTCACGGATGCATATAAAGATTTCAAACAACCAGATGACATCTCAATTATTGCACCTGATGATTTAGACCAGATTGACGACATTCTAACCAAGATGATTGGGAACAATCTATTGGAGGACGACTTATGGGATTAAAAGATTTAGAAATAAAGAGAAGTTACATAAGTTGTGGTGATGAGAATATTGCAACTTCTTTTCTAGTGCCTGCGTTAAAGCAATCTATACTTTATCAAAGGAGTGTCGGTTTTTTCTCTTCAAGTGTATTGGAACCTATTCTTGATGGAGTAGTAACCTTAGCGAGAAATAATGGGAAAATCCAACTCATTGCTAGTCCGCACTTAAATGAGGAGGACATTCAAGCGATCTCTCTTGGTTATGCAAAAAAAGAAGAAATTGCGAGGAACGCCTTTGACAGAGACTTTTTAACTGAAATTGAAGCACTTGATGAAGTTAGATTGCAAGTGCTCGTCGATTTAATTGCTCAGGATACGCTTGATATTCGAATTGCAGTCACAGATACCGCTGGTATTTACCACGACAAGTTAGGTATTCTAAAGGATTTTGAAGGCAATGTAGTGATATTTTATGGATCTGCAAATTCTTCACTTAGTGGGTATCAAACAAATTATGAAAAAATTCGCATAGTGAAAAGTTGGGTCGTTTCTGACATTGAAAGCATCGAAGATGAGCAAAGTGAATTTAAACATCTTTGGAATGGAACAAATCCATTTGTTAAAGTGTATTCATATAAAGAATCAGCAAAAGCTAACTTACTAACAGTCCTTGAAAGAAAAAAATCAAGTTCAAATTCACCAAATGCGGCCCCTGTTCAATTACGAGATTATCAGGAAGAAGCCATCCATGCGTGGGTTGATAACCACTATCACGGCTTTTATGTTATGGCAACAGGCACAGGTAAAACATGGACTGCTATTTTCTCGGCCAAGAAATTGTTAGAAACACATTCAGCCATGATTGTAATTTGTGCCCCCTACAAACATCTAGTGCGGCAATGGGCAGAGGATGTAGTTAAAACATTCCCCAAGGCAAAATTAATTTTGGTTTCGTCAGAGAATCCACAATGGGAGCAGCAAATTAATCAAGAGATCATTCGTAAAAAATATAATCCGGATAATCAAATTATTATCATCAGCACAATTGCCTCTTTTAAAATGGGGCGATTTATGGCCACGCTCCATAAGTCAAAAGAGGACAAATTGCTAATTGTTGATGAGGCACATCGATTTACAGACCATCCAGAGGAATTAAAGGACGAATTCAAATATATGCTTGGCCTTAGCGCCACTCCGTATAGCGGAACTTCTGCCCAAAAAGGCAAAGAACTTATGAATTTCTTTGGAGGCCAGGTTTTTAATCTTCCAATTGAAGTTGCGTTGGAGCGAGGGTTCCTTGTGCCGTATAATTATTACCCAATGTATGTTCATGCCACAGAGGACGAAGAAAAACAGTTTAAGTATTACACCCAAAAGATTCTTTCCTGTTTCAAAAATAACCGATGTATTAATCCAGACTTGTTGGTAAAATCTCTTCGAAATCGTCTTCGTATAATATCTATGGCAGAAGGTAAACAGGCACATATAGATGAAATCATAAACAGGATTACTGAACGAGACCATTTTGTTGTATATTGCGGAGATGGTCGGCTGTTTGACAACAATACTGGAGAGGAACTCCGACATATTCAATCAATAAAGCGAGTACTGACTGCTCATGGGTTTAAATCAAGCCAATTTACAGCATCAGAGAATATGGCAGTTCGAATGGAGCTGGTTGATGCATTTAACAAGGGAGAAATTTCTGCAATGGCTGCGATCCGTTGTCTTGATGAAGGTATTAACATCCCGTCTATTAAAAGTGCGCTGATTTTATCAAGCAACGATGATTATCGCGAATTTGTACAGCGCCGTGGCCGTATTTTAAGAAAATACTACAACAAAAGCTATGCCAATATCTACGATGTCATTGTCCTTCCAAATCATGATCTGCAGGGATGGGCAAAAATTGAGTTTCGTCGTTTCCATGAATACGCACGACTTGCTCAAAACTGGGCTGATATAGAACCAGAATTGCAGAGTCAGTTGACAGAATATGATTTATCAATAGAGGATATTGATGTTTACGATTATGATGACATGGAGGTAACTGTTGATGAATGATCAGGAAATCATTAAACATATGATTGATTTTGTTGAACAAAAGGAACGTCAAATTGCCTCGAATAGATTAGCGTCTACAACCCCCAACAAAGGAGATGCAGTGAAAGCAATTCTGGATGAATTGGAGCGTGTATCGTCAAATGAAGATAAGTAAGATTGAGTACGAAAATTTTCGTAATTTTAAAGACCGTGGTGAAATTCGCTGCTCAACGGACGGAAAAGTAACTATTGTTTACGGAAAAAATGGTGACGGAAAAACAACCTTGCATCAACTTTTTCAGTGGGTATTTTATGGCCGTGTCCATTTTAATAAAACGACCACGGATCGTCTGTATAATCTTCAATATGAAAATGATCTACCCATTGGAAGTTTATTTGATGTATTTGGGTGCATTGATTTTGAACATGATGGCAAGCAGTACTCTGTTCGCCGTACATATACCTATAAAAAAGGACTAAGTGAATCAGAAAAAATTGCAGATGATTTCTCGGTCAGCATGATGGATGAAGATAACAACTGGCGCAGATTGGATAAACCAAAGGAAACAATTGAAAAATTACTTCCTTCTGGTTTGTCTGACTATTTCTTCTTTGATGGTGAAAGCATGATTGCTGATCTGCGTGTAAAAGGCAGAGACTCTGCTGTAAAACTTCGCAAAGCACTTTATTCTATGTTTGATCTTGATATTTTGGAATCTGCAATTAATGACTTGGGCCGAACGGACCTGAAAACGACGGTAATTGGAAAATTGTACTTAAGCAAGGGTACTATTGCTAGTGGAGGACAGATTGCAGCAATAAAAACAAATATTGAGTCCGCAATGGCAAAACTCGATAAAATTGATATTGATCTTAAAACGGCCGAAAAGAAGAAGGGTGAATTGCAAGAAGTAGCACGGCAAGTATCAGAGCAAATTGGCAGTCATAAATCTAAGGCGGAGTATGAAAAGCAGCGCAAGTCTTTAAAAAACCAAAGAGATGTGTTCCTACGGAACGCCGCTGGAGCGCAAGCGGCATTTGGAGATTCTGTACTTGATATGTTTCCGCGTTTGCTTATTTCCAAGGCGGTTGAAGATGCGAAAAGGAAAATTAGTCTTGAAGTTGGTAAAAATAAACTTCCTGCCGGTATATCAAAAAGACTAATTGCCCACTTGCTGGCAAGTGGGACGACAGAATGTGTTTGTGGAAGGCCACTTTGCCAGGAACAAAAAGAACATATTCGGAAGTATCTTGATATGCTGCCGCCAAAATCGTATTCGAGCATGTATAATGAGTTTTCTCAAACAGCGCGCAACTGGGGCAAGGGGTATGATCCTTCCCACATTGAAGATTATATTGTTCAAGTACTAGATAATAACGAACAGGCTTCAGAATGTGACCGGCAGATCCGTGAATTGGATGAAGCAGAAAAGAAGAGCCCCGACATTGAAACTCTCATTATTACTCGCCAACAGGCAGAGGAAGATATTGCATCTCTGGAAGAAGAAATCAGATCAAAAAGCACTGACCGGAAAAAGTTTGATATTTATCTCAAGCGCCAGATGCAAGAATTTGACAGACTCACAAAAGAAAGTGAGGCAGGTACCAAAGTTGCTCACAAGATTGCAATTATGGAGCAAGTGGCGCAATATTTCCGCCAGAGATTGGATCAGGAATCACTTACATATAGTCAAAAACTTGAGGAAAATATCCAGACACTTATTGATAACATGCTGACGAGTCGGCGGAAAGTGGCGGTAAGCCCAGAGTTTGCAGTCCGCATTACAGATAGTTTTAATGACGAATCAAAGTCCGAAGGTCAGTTTGCAGTTGTCTCTTTTGCTTATATTGGTGGAATCTTGAAAATGCTTCTCAGTGAAGAATGTCTTAAAGCAAAAGAATACCCTTTGGTTTTGGATGGCCCATTCTCTAAATTAGACCCAGATCAACGTCAAAATGTGGTTAATATGCTACCAACTTTTGCTCCACAGGTCATACTTTTTTCAAAGGATGATCTGCATAGTGTATTCCCGACAGATACCATTGGACGAGTCTGGACAATTGTCAGCAACGATGAGAAGAATATTGCTAGAATTGAGGAGGGCCATTTATGGAATTAACAAGAGATGTTATTCTGCATGGTACGGCCTGGAGTAAAGCTGCGGACAATCTTTCCGAAATCTTCAAAACTCGCCCACACTATATGCTGTTTATGCTATCTATTGCTATCGGCATTATGTATGATAAACGAATTGAAGCACTAGAAGAAAATGGGGAAGATCCGAAATCTATTGGCCGTAATGTTTTTGTTAATAATGATAACGGAAAACTTGACTTTATGTTCCAGGCTGCAATTTTGTCGACTACTACCCAGGAACTTACAGAAGAAGAACGGCTTGAACTTGCTTTCGGTGAAAAATCCGAGTTTAACAAAATGGATTTTTTAATTGAATTTGCAAATTTTGGTATAACAAAATTGGTAGACTTGATTGCAGATACACCACTCGAAACAATGGAAAATATCAAAAATTTCCTTGTATCTACGGTAGAGGGGAGAAACCTTGATGTAGATGGTATACCGGATGACTACTTGCTACTATCCGAAGACCTTTAGTTTCAATTTCATTGACAGAATCGAAAAAGCACAGCATACTTAA
>CALXAZ010000105.1 GCA_944386395.1 uncultured Clostridia bacterium | reverse complement strand
AAATAAATATTGTAGTCAATTTCCCTGTATACATACAAAAATAGCTGCGCATTTTAGTCAAACAGAAACTTGAAATGGTGTAAAATCAAAGCGAGGTGAACAAGCACATGACTGGGAAAGACATCCGAGATCGAATTACCCAGTTACGGCTCGAAAAAAACTTGTCAGAATACGATTTGAGTTTAAGGCTCGGGCAGTCAAAAGGGTATATACAGGGAATTACATCTGGACGGTCTCTACCATCTATGCAGATGCTGTTAAATATTTGTGAGTTTTTTGATATTGAGGTATCAGATTTTTTCGAGTCAACTTTGCCGTCTCCTGCAGCCCGCGAACTTCGAAAAGAATTGAGTGATTTGCCGGATGAAGATTTAAACTGTCTGATACATATAGTAAAGAGAATGAAAGGTACAGATACATAGAAAATACCAATGGGGTGAACTTTATGATATGGCATAAACTGAATAGGAACAGAGGATATCGAACTTTCCCGACAGATTTGAAAAATATTTGCGGAAAGTCCTATATGGTAAGTGTTAGACTCCTCTAATACATGAAGAACAGCGACATCGGTTATACGATGTCGCTGTTGTTGTTTGGATTGGCAAAACCTGATAAGATCTGGTGCTTTAGGTCCCGGAGAAAGCTTGAAGTGTGGGAAAAAGGTTGGTCTTGACAAGGAAAAGAAATTTGATAGCTTTCAAGCAGCTTCTGAATTTCATTGGGTGTGGCATCAAATATATAGTGTATTTCATTGAGGCCAAGATGGTAGTTGTTTATCAGTTTTTGAGCCATATCCTTGGTAAGACAGTCTTTTAAAGGGAGGCGGTCGTTTTTAAAAATCTGATGGTCGTAGCGGAATTTCTTAACAAGATAGACGGAGCAGCCGTATTCCTCCGCGATTTCCTTGTCGGACCATCGATACACGACATACTGCTGACGGATTTTCTGCTTGTCAAATCTGGCGGTGACAGTATTTTTGGGAATCCCATACTCATCCATGAGTTTTCGAATCCGGTGATAGGATAGTCCGGTTTCGTTGCATATCCCGAGAATGGTATTTTGCTTCAGAGCATTCTCCAGCCATTCCTTCGATGGGTAGGTTTCAGGGAACAAATGGGGATACTGCTTACGGTACTCCGCAAAAACCTGGGTCATGTACTGTTTGGACACGCCATAGCGTTTGGCAATCTGGCTGAGGTTAGAGTGCTCCAGCTCGGACTTCAGCTTTTGAGGGGTAAGGATATCCTTCAGCAAATATATCGCCTCCTTCTAAAACTAAAAATAACGATTTTCTTGCTTTATCGCTTCCTGATGAATAGATTGTCCGCACAATCTTTTAAAAAGTCAGGAGGAATTAAAATGGAAATTAAAGCTGGAAATCGAAAACTATTGTTGCCGTATGATGACGACCTTAGTTACTGGAGCCAGGTGAAGCATCGAACAGCCGCCTTTTTATTTGTGCATGATAATGGGAACGATTTTGTCGTGTGTTGTCGATGCGGGTACACAAGAAGGACGAAGCGCTATTGCTCCGATAACATCGAATGCCCTAACTGCGGGAATTTTCATCGCTGGAATTCAGGGAAAACGTATGTGGAATATAGCGTCCAAAACATCCTGCTCTCTAATCCTAATTTTATAACACAAAACGAAGAAAAAAACGTGCGGATTTTGTTATATCGATTCCGGGGTGAGAATAACTGCAGACCAAGAAAGCTCTGTGAGCTGCTTTATAGCAGGTCGGAAGGAGTTCGGTTTGAAAATGTTCAGGACGGAGAAACAGCAGGCATACAGGAAATCAGATGGAATTTTGCGAAGATGGAAGAACCGATTGTTCAGCGGATCATCCGCGCTTTTGAAACCGTTTACCCGTCTTCGGGGATCAGTGAGCTTCTTCAAGAGGAGCAGAAGATAGGCTATTCCTTTGATTTTAAGGCGCTGCTTAACTATTTTCAATATCTGCCCCAGTACCCTTATCTGGAGCAGCTGGCAAAGTCCGGATATGGGCGGGTACTGGCGGATATCCTCCGGCGTTCTCCCGCATTGATCAAACGGAAACTCGGGAAACTGTTTACGGCAAGTACGAAAGAGAAAGAAATCACAAAGCTGCCCAGCTATATCAGGGAGTACATTAAGCAAGCGAAAAGAATGGATAGCAAGCGGATGGCCATTCTGTCGGAGTTGTACAGCCTGGAACCCGATATGACCAGGGAAACGTTTGAACTGTTTAAAAAAGCTTTCCCTCATTATATCCAGGCCATGTCGCTCATCCGCAGGATGATAAAGGAGTGTGGCTACAGTCTGGCGGAGGTATGCAGGCTCGTGCTGGGAAGCCGTGACACTTCTTACCCGCGCAAGACATTGTGGCTCCAGTTAGATTATATCAATATGTGCCGGCAGATGGAAATCCCTTTTGAGCGGTTTCCCAAATATGTGAAAAAGGCTCATGACGATGTATCGGCAAAATTTGAGGTGAAGAAAAATGAGTATCTTATCCGTGCATTTGCGAAGAAAGTTGAAGAGCTGCGGGAAGTACGTATGGAAAA
>CALXAZ010000104.1 GCA_944386395.1 uncultured Clostridia bacterium | reverse complement strand
ATATCATACATTTTATTGTCTCCTTTTAAATCGATAATATTAACTGTTTAGAAAGTACCATATAAGTTCCCAGCGGTACAGTGAACAAGAGAAAGGAAGAATCAGAGCTTCCGCCGCGAGAGGAAACAAGTACCGCTGCTGCCGAAAGGGAAATAAGTAGAATCCCAGCCAGCTTCTGTCTTATGAGGATAGACTGACGACGGGAGGGCTTTGCTCGATGACTGGTACATCCAGAGTATGTCAAGTATTTGGTATTTATGTTTGCCATATTTTTTGACCATCCTTTTTATAAAAGCTCTGTGACTATCTGTATAATACCAGAGCATGTGTACGATAAAAGGGACAGAACAAGAAAGGTCTTGCACCATGAGTAGAAGCGATGAAAGCACAAATATGTTTACACAAAATTCACATATATGCTCCATAAAATTATGTACACAAAATTTGTATTGTGCTAAAATAAATTATAAAGAGCCGTTTTTCCTGGTATATTTCAGGGCAGGTGAAAAGCACTTTTTTCTAGATGTTAGGGCATGATTGTGATACAATGGTGACAGGGGAAATTTTGCGGAGAGGTGACAGTAAAAATGTGGCTGCACACAAAAAAAACAATTTCCATAGCGCTTGCGCTAGTGCTTATTGTTTCGTGCTTTTGTGGATGCGATGCTATGATAAGCGATGAAGATGAGCTCCTTGCCGTGCCCCGCCTTGCGTCTGCTCTTGAACAGCTTCAATCTGAGATTGATAACGCGCTTGGAAATAATGGGGAATATGCGGCTCCAACATCAGGATATAACAGGCAGTCGATTCAGATGATGGATCTTAATGGAGACGGGACCGAAGAAGCTGTTGTTTTTATTCGTACATCTAATGAAAAACCCCTAAAAATATGTCTCTTTGAAAACCATGACGGTATATATTCTTTTCGTGCATCAGTAGAAGGAGAGGGAACGTCGTTTGACAGTGTGTCTTACTACGACATAAACGGGGATGGATACAGAGAAATTATTGTGGGAAGAGCGCTTGGAACAGGGCTTCCAAAGGCTGTTTCGATATATTCATTGACAGATGATGGCTTTTATGAGCTTATGTCGAATACGTATACAGGATACTCTGTTATGGATATAGACAGGGATGAGGACAGGGAGATGATTATTGTCCGATATGACGAGCCAACATCTTCAGGCGTTGTTGAAGTACATGCGTATTCAAAGAGTGATAATGCAATGATGCTAAAGGCTTCAACGTTCCTTTCGACAGGTCTTGAATCGCTTACAAGGATACGGACAGGCTATCTTATTGATATGATACCGGCAATATTCATTTCAGGGCAGTGCAACAATAAAACTGGCATCGCAACTGATATTTGCGCATTTAGGGACGGGGAGTTTGTAAATATAACGATAGATCCCGAGACTGGAATGAGCCGGGAAATAGTGAGTCAGTATACGGTGTATTGCAGCGATTTGACGGGTGACTCGATATATGAATTTCCGCAGACGATAGCCGTGCGCCAATATGAAACGCAAAAATCCTCCGAAACATTTTGGAAAATAGTGTGGAGGAATTATGATATTTATGGCAAAGCTCATGAGGTTATGCAAACATATCATAACTATTCCGATGGATGGTATTTCATAATACCAAATAAGTGGAAAAATAACATAACTGTGGACAGGCGAGACTATGTCAGCGGAGAGCGGACGATAGTATTTTCGATTTATAGCGGAAATAGCACTCTGCCGACAGATATGCTTGCTATATACACTCTTACTGGGGACAATAAAGAGGATAGGAGCGCGCTGACAGGTAGGTTTGAAATAAAAAATGATCAGAGTGAGCAGAGCCGGATGGACACCATATTTGCGGCTCGTATATATGAACTTGATTCAGACATGAGAAGATATGCTATAACCGAAGATGATGTAATAAACAGTTTTAAATTTATACAGACGGAGTGGCTCTCGGGGGAGCTGTCGTCTTAGAAATAAAGAAGGGAAGTGCTTTAATTGCGAAAGGTCCTGGTTTTGGAAGATGAGGCGAGCATACGCAGTTTTGTTGTAATAAACCTTAGGCGGGCAGGATACGACGTTGTAGAAGCTGAGACAGGAGAACAAGCTCTTGAAAAACTTGCGGAAAATCCGGATGTTTCTGTTGCACTGCTTGATGTTATGTTGCCGGATATAGATGGCTTTGAGGTTTGCCGGAGAATACGGGCAAATAATCTTGAAATAGGAATAATTATGCTTACAGCGCGTTCTCAGGAGATGGATAAAGTTACCGGTCTGATGACAGGAGCAGATGACTATGTTACAAAGCCCTTTTCACCTACAGAGCTTGTTGCAAGGATTGATGCAATTTGTCGAAGGGTAGGGATTGATGACGCTGAACCGAAAAGTGAAATTCGCAGCGGTCCGTTTGTGCTCAATCTTGATAACCGCTCACTTGATAAGAATGATCAGCGAATACGTCTAACACAAGTGGAATTTACCATTATGAAGCTGTTTATGGAAAATCCGGATAAGGCTCTTTCGCGTGAAGATATACTGAACAATGTGTGGGGAAGAGATTACTTTGGAGAGCTGAAGATTGTAGATGTGAATATAAGGCGCCTGAGAATGAAGATCGAAGACGATGCAACAAATCCCCAGTATATCACGACGGTGTGGGGATATGGATATAAGTGGGGGAAATAATCCGGTTTGGAGCGGGGGCAGGATGGCAAATAACAGGAAAAAAAGAATAAAGGGAATAAAAAACCGGTGGATATTTAATAGTCTCGGAGTAGTGATACTTGTGCTGATATTTGCTATCGGTGCATTTTCGGTGTCTATTTCTGACTATTATTACAGCAATATCCGGACCTCGCTTATACAGAGAGCGCAAAGCACATCAAAATTTTTTAACAGCTATCTTAATCTCAGCTATTCATCGTATTATACGAGCGCCTATCGTTATGCAGAGGCATACGAAGAGAAAAATAAGCTTGAGCTGCAGTTTATAAATTCATCTGGAAGGATAGAAGTATCTACCTCTGGTTCAAAAGCTGGTTATCAACCAAGAACGGATGACCTGACGGGTGCGCTGGAAACTGGAGAAGTGACCTCATGGGTAGGCAGGGACCCGGAGACTGGCGAGAGGGTAATGGCGGTTTCGAGTCCTCTGAGGTTTTCCAATAATCAAGTGGTTGGAGCAGTCAGATATGTAACGAGCTTAAGGCTTGTTGACAGGCAGGTGTTTCTCATGTTATTTGGGGCACTTGCTATCGGAGGAATTGTAATATTCTTTGTGATAATGTCAAACATGTTTTTTTTTTTTTTTTTCGTTGTGCCTGTACAGGAAATAAATGAAATTGCAAAAAAAATTGCAAAGGGCAGCTACGGGATAGTGATAGATAAGGAATTTGATGACGAAATAGGCGAACTATGCGATACGATAAATAACATGTCTATGGAGATATCAAATGCAGAGAAGGTAAAAAATGAGTTTATATCCTCCGTTTCACACGAGCTTCGCACGCCACTGACTGCGATAAGCGGCTGGGGAGAGACCATACTTTATATGGATGATCCAGAGGAGATGAAAAAGGGCGTTAATGTTATGATGAAAGAGGCAAAGCGCCTGACAAAGCTTGTTGAGGAGCTTCTGGAATTTACAATGATGGACAGTGGCAGGATGAAACTTAGAATGGAGACGGTGGACATAGCGGCAGAATTTGAGGAAGTTGTTTTTGTTTATATGGAAACGTTAAAAAAGCTTGGAATAAAGCTTGAGTATAATTGCGAAGATGATATACCTGAAATAACTGGCGACAGGGAGCGGCTTAAACAGGTCTTTTTCAATATTTTGGATAATGCTGCAAAGCATGGCGGAGATGGAGAAAAGATTATAGTCGATATGCGCGCTGAGGATGGATATGTAATAATAAGCGTGCAGGATTTTGGGGCAGGTATACCGGCTGAGGATCTGCCGTATGTAAAGCAGAAATTTTATAAAGGGGCATCTTCTGCTCGCGGAAGCGGCATAGGTCTCGCGGTGGCAGATGAGATAGTGTCTCTGCACGACGGGTCTCTTGACATAGAGAGCGAAGTCGGAAAGGGGACAAAGGTAATAATTAAAATACCCCAGGCAATGGGAAAATAGATTGTATCGCTGATGGAGGAAAATATGGCTGAAAAGCAGCAATTTCGCACAATGATAGGGGGTCAGGCGCTGATAGAGGGGATCATGATGCGCGGGCCCCAAAAATCAGCAATCGTTGTGCGAAAGCCTGACGGAGAATTTGCAACAAAGGAAAGAGAAAATAAGCTGATAAAAGAGAGGTATCCGGTCCTGGGTCTGCCACTAATACGTGGAACGGTGACTTTTTTTGAGTCTATGAAGGATGGGATAAGTGCTTTGACCTATTCTGCGGAATTTATTCCAGAGGAAGAGGCGGAAGAGCCGTCAAAGTTTGACAAATGGATAGAAGAAAAACTAGGCAATGAAAGAGCTGAGAAGATAGCAATGGGTATAGCCCTTGTCATAGGTATACTTCTGCCGGTGGGTCTATTTATACTTTTACCAACTCTTATAGCTGGTCTGCTAGATGGGATAACTGGCTCTGGGATTGTGAGAAACCTTATTGAAGGGGCTATACGGATAGCGATTTTTCTGGGATATTTGTTTCTTGTCTCGCGTATGAAAGATATAAAAAGGGTTTTTATGTATCATGGAGCAGAGCATAAGACGATCTCCTGTTATGAGGCGGGTGAAGAACTTATAGTAGAAAATGTACGGAAGTTCTCAAAGCATCACCCTAGATGTGGGACAAGCTTTCTGTTCGTAGTTATGGTGGTGAGCATAATAGTTTTTTCGGTGGTTTCATGGTCAAACCCGGTTATACGAGTGGTTTTAAGGCTGGCATTGCTGCCTGTAGTGGTAGGTATAAGCTACGAGTTTAACCGGCTGGTTGGCAGGTATGATAATCCGGTTACAAAGTTTTTGAGAGCGCCGGGAATGTGGCTACAGCGTCTCACTACAAGTGAGCCGGATGACTCGATGATGGAAGTTGCGATAGAAGCGCTCAAAATGGTTCTGCCCGAAGAAAAGGGTGCTGACAGGTGGTAGTCCAGAGACATCAATACAAAATGCAGCTGAGGGGAGATGGAAAGGTATGGCGAAAACATATAACGACATATATCTTGATATACGCCGGAAGCTGATAAAGAATGGGATATCCTCTCCATCTCTGGAGGCAAGGGAGCTTGTCAGTGCCGTTGCAGGTAAGACGAAGGAAGAATTTTTCCGGGATGCGCGGATGTATGTCAATGCTGAGTTTGAAAGGAAAGTAGAGGCTCTACTCGAGCGTAGGCTTGGCGGAGAGCCGCTGGCATATATCATAGGTGAATGGGAGTTTATGGGACTCTCGTTTGACATAAATGAAAATGTGCTTATACCAAGGGTTGATACGGAGGTGCTTGCTGAAGCAGTAATAAAGGAGATCGGCACCAAGAAATACCGGGTACTGGATCTATGTACTGGCAGCGGATGTTTAGGGATATCGATAGGGATGAGCTGCCCAGAAAGCAGCATAGTGCTTGCGGATATCTCACCAAAGGCGTTACAGATAGCACGAAAGAATGTCAGAAGAAACAGGATAACTGCGAGAGCCGTATGTGTGGCTGCCGATGCTATGAAGGCGGCTTCGGTAGCTCTGGGAAGCTTTGATGTGATAGTTTCAAACCCTCCGTACATAAGAACAGAAGAGCTTGCGAAGTTGGATGACTCGGTAAAATTCTATGAGCCAGTGTTGGCTCTCGATGGCGGGGAGGATGGTTTGGACTTTTATCGGGCGATAATACCAGGATATAAGCATGCACTTAAAAATGGAGGGCTTATTATGTTTGAATGTGGTGTTGGACAGTCAAAAGACATAGAAAATATCTTTGCATGCAACGGGTACAGTGATATAAAGATGTATCGGGATACTCTAAATACAGAGCGGGTAGTGTCGGCTGTTCTCAAAGTGTAGTGAGAAAGTAGCCTTATGATACTTGTTATATTGCAAAAAATTTAGTATAATAACGCTAAGTGAGATAGATTATAATTGGAGGCAACAATGGCTATAAATGATAAAAAAACAGCACTCGAAACAGCACTTGCCCAGATAGAAAAGCAATATGGCAAAAATGCAGTTATGAGGCTGGGAGAAAAGACCGATATGGTTGTAAGTGCGATATCGACTGGTTCGTTAACGCTCGATTTAGCTCTGGGAATAGGCGGATTTCCACGCGGAAGGATAATTGAAATATATGGTCCAGAGTCCTCAGGAAAGACTACACTTGCGCTTCATGCCATTGCCCAGTGTCAGAAGGCAGGGGGAGAAGCGGCGTTTATAGACGCTGAGCATGCGCTTGATCCGGAATGGGCTGAAACGCTTGGCGTAGATGTAGATAATTTGTTGATTTCACAGCCGGATACAGGCGAGCAGGCTCTGGAGATTACAGAGGCGCTTGTTCGCAGCGGAGCGCTAGACATAGTGGTAGTTGATTCGGTTGCTGCACTAGTGCCGAGGATGGAGATAGAGGGGGTTATGGGCGATTCGTTTGTCGGTCTGCAGGCAAGGCTCATGTCCCAGGCGCTGAGAAAGCTGACCGGTGCGATTTCCAAAACGAATTGCGCTGTTATTTTTATAAACCAGCTTCGTGAAAAAGTGGGTGTAATGTATGGCTCAAATGAGACTACTACTGGCGGAAGAGCGCTGAAATTTTATTCAAGTGTTAGAATAGATATTCGGCGCACAGAAGCTATCAAGGTGGGAAGCGAAAATATCGGTAACCGCACACGTGCAAGAGTAGTTAAAAATAAAATGGCTCCTCCTTTTAAGGAAGGAGAGTTTGACATTATGTTTGGCGAGGGTATCTCCAGGGTTGGCGAGGTGATTGACCTTGGAGTAAAGGCTGGCCTTGTAACAAAGAGCGGTTCATGGTTTAGTATTGGAGAAGAGCGTATTGGTCAGGGACGTGATAATGCCAAAGCCTATCTCAAGGAACACCCCGAAGTTTGCGAGTCGATAGAAGCACAGATTAAGGACATCGTTCGTGAAAACCCTGCGCTCCTCAGCAGAAACGCAAAAGCGGGGAAAACTGCAAAGCCGGTAAAGGTATCTCCAGCGGTTCCTGTTGATATTTCTGCAGATGATTTTGACGATGGAAGCGAAGAAGCCAAGGGCTGAAAATGATATACAAGCTGACAGCATTTGAAGAGGGTCCGGAGGGATACATATTGATATTTAATCCGCCGCTTACGATAGCGGCGGATAAATCTGCTATATATTTGAAAGAGCTTGTAGGAAGCGAGTTTGAGCAGGATGACTTTGCAAGAATTGTTGAAACTCTTGCAAGACCTGCCCTTGAATATGCTGCAAAGCAGCTGGGTATGCGTCCGTTAACCAGAAAGGAGCTTACGCGAAAGCTGAGCGACAAGGGCTATGATGCGCTTTTGTCGGAATATGCGCTCGACAGGCTCGAAAGTATTGGCGGTTTGGACGACTATATGTATGCCCAGCTTTTTGTGGAGGATAGAGCCGGGCGTGGATGGGGAGCTATCAGAATACGAAATGAATTGCGTACAAAAGGTGTTAGCCAGGATATAATAGAGCGTGCACTTGAAGAGCTTCCTGACAGCGAAGAGCAAATAGAAAGATTTATCCATGCAAAGGCTGATGGAAAAATATTGGATAGAAAAGCTATTAAAAGAATTTCTGATGCGCTTATACGGCGAGGATTTTCTTGGGATGAAATAGGTCCTGTGCTTGCAAGGTATATTGAAGAATAAGTAAATAATGAAAGATGTGGTTTTTGTATGAAAAAAACTGTCGGTCTTGTCTCGCTTGGGTGCGATAAAAATAAGATAAACAGCGAGCAGATGCTGTGGCGGCTGCTTGATGCAGGATACCAGATCAGCGAAGTGCCAGAGCTTGCTGATGTTGTTATAATCAATACCTGTGCATTTATCGAGGAAGCGAAGGCGGAGGCGATTGAAAATATTCTTGAAATTGCCAAAGCGAAAAAAATATACCGTGAAGGCAATCTGGGAGGAAATGTAGAAAAGATAGTAGTAACGGGATGTATGGCAGAGCGTTACCGGGAAGAGATCTTCAAAGAAATGCCGGAAGTTGATGCATTAGTGGGATGTGGGAGCTTTGAGAATATTGTTAGAGTTGTAGATGAAGTTTTGGAAGGGAAAAGGCCGTGCATTTTTGGAGATATAAATGGGGAGCTTGAAGAGTGTTCGCGTGTTATTACAGGCTCGGAATTTTCCACACATATTAAAATCGCCGAGGGGTGCGATAACCGCTGCGCATATTGTGTTATACCATCTTTGCGCGGAAAGTACAGGAGCAGGAAGATGGAAAATATTCTTGCGGAGGCGGAAGATCTTGCTGCAAATGGAATAAAAGAGATTATACTTGTAGCTCAGGATGTTACAAGATATGGAATAGATCTGTATGGCGAGTATAGGCTGCCGGAGCTGCTTGAGAAGCTTTGCGGAATAGATGGAATAGAATGGATAAGATTGCACTATCTATACCCTGAGCTTGTGACAGACAGGCTAATAGAGACGATAAAAAATCATAAAAAGATCCTTAGGTACCTCGATATACCGATACAGCATATAAATGACAATATCCTGAAGAGGATGAATCGCCGCTCTACATCGGGACAGATACGGGAACTGTTTTCAAAGCTGAGACGAGAGCTGGACGGAGTGCGTCTTAGGACCAGCATCATAGCAGGACTTCCAGGAGAAGGAGAGGACGAGTTTGAAGAGCTTTGCAATTTTCTGAGAGAAGCAAAGATAGAGCGTGCTGGTTTTTTTGCGTTTTCTCCGGAGGAAGGCACACCTGCTGCTGCAATGTCGGATATACCGGATGAGGATACTGTTGCGCGTAGGCTCGAAATACTTTATGGAATACAGGAACAGATTATGGATGAATATAATCAAAGCTGCATAGGAAAGGTATTTGATGTTCTCTGTGAAGGCGGGGACGCTGTGATACAGCGCTGTTACGGTCGCACTTATGCCGATGCTCCGGATATAGATGGTAAGGTGTTTTTCACGCCCAAGGATGGGATAAAAGCTGGAGATATTGTAGAGGTTATTATGGAAGATGCGTTGGAGGGAGATCTCATAGGGAGGGCACTATGAAAGCGGCTAACATAATAACTTTGGTAAGGATAGCCATGGTACCAGTATTTATCGTGGTCTACATGATGCATACCGAAACCAGTGAGTATATCTCTCTTGTGATCTTTATAATTGCAAGTATAACGGATAAGCTTGATGGGTATATTGCCCGCAAATATAATCAGGTATCTAACTTTGGAAAGTTTGTTGACCCGCTTGCCGACAAGCTGCTTGTTGCATCGGCTCTTATTTTGTTGACAGAGAACGGGGTTGTTCCTGGATGGGCAACCTTTGTGATTCTAGCGCGTGAATTTATTGTCACATCGCTTCGTGTTGTCGCCATATCTGAGGGGAGGGTGCTTGCTGCAAATAACACCGGGAAGTTTAAAACGGTGCTTCAGATTGTGGCAATATGTGTGTTGATACTCACCTCAGTACGGTCGTTTCCGTTGGCTGGAGGATTTACGACAGGCGATCTATTTATGTGGGCGATGACCTTATTTACTGCGTGGTCGGGATTTTCGTACTGTTGGGATAACAGGGATATCCTGACTGTGAGTGCTGCAAAATAGACAAATAAATATTGATATAAATTAGAGAGGGCTAGCGTGATGAAAGTATATAATACTCTTTCAAGGAAGAAAGAAGAATTTAAGCCGATAGATGAGCGGGTGGTAAAGATTTACTCCTGCGGTCCGACGGTGTACAGCTATGCGCACATAGGTAATCTGCGGACATATGTATTTATGGATATCCTCAGGCGGGTGCTTCGCTGGAATGGATATGAGCTTTTGCATGTAATGAATATCACAGATGTGGGACATCTTGTAAGCGATGGCGATGAAGGAGAAGACAAGATGGAAAAGGCCTCCCGTGAGCAGAAAAAATCGCCATGGGAGATAGCGGAATATTATACCAATGTCTTTATGAGGGACATAGACAGGCTTCATATCAGCCGTCCAGAAGTAATTCCACGTGCAACAGCGCACATCAGCGGTATGATAAAGTTTGTTGAGGGCCTGATGGAGAGGGGTTATGCATACGAAACCTCTGATGGAATATATTTCGATATAGGTAAGTTACCAAATTATGGACGGCTTAGTCGTGCAAACCTTGAGGAACAGCAGGCAGGGGCACGTGTTGAAGTAAACGATGAAAAGCGTCATCCAGCGGATTTTGCACTCTGGAAGAAAGCTCCAAAGGAACATATAATGCAGTGGGAATCCCCGTGGGGTATGGGATATCCGGGATGGCATATAGAATGTTCGGCTATGGGTCTTGAATACTTGGGAGAGGAATTTGACATTCATACCGGCGGAGGGGACGCAATCCCGATACACCAGGAAAAGGAACTTGCACAGGCGGAAGGAACGATTG
>CALXAZ010000103.1 GCA_944386395.1 uncultured Clostridia bacterium | reverse complement strand
CTACATTACTCCAAAGGCTAAAATAAAGGAGAAAATGGAATGATTTATGGTGCCATTAATGAAAAAGGCGAGGCATATTATACCGATCTTAAAAAGGTGTTTGATTCCATCGGCAATAGGCAAACAGAATACAACTGGCTAATAACTGACTGCGTCTGCTATCCCAATAATCCAAAAACGGATGCTATGTTGAGCAAACAATACTGCTGGATCAGCGGTGAAGATCTTACCAGCCTTGTTCGTACAGAGAATTTCCAATGGATTTGGGCGGTCTTATGTGGCTTCGATAAGACAATTGCTTTATCTGAAGTACTGGAATACAGCCTTCCTTATGCGGACGGTTACGAAGGTTTCTGGAAAATACCATTGACAATGCAGCACCCATTAGCAAAGATTGAGATTGTCCCGTGGGATAGTTCGTTGACTTTGATTTTCAGCCGCAGCAAGGACATCATTGATGACTTTATACAGTATCACCCGCAAAGTGAAAACCTGCAAGATTATATTGGCAGGCTTTAAGATAGCAAAAAGAGGGCTAACTGACGAATCAAAATCAGTTAGCTCTCTTTTTATGAATAATGAAAAAGTGTTGCCAAATCGTTGCTACAAAGGGTCCTAATCTCTCAAAAACCCAGTCATATCAGGCTTTTCCGTGCCTCTGAAATCATTCCCACTCGACAAAGCCTAATCAATTTTGTTTAGATATTGTTCTTTGCCGTATCCGTGGTGCTTTTGATTATTTGATGTATCCATATTATCCTGCCTATATGGGCTAATGTTATCAGTTTGTTATCGGGAATGATAACAGTCGCCCTGTCACTGCGGATAATAGCAATATGTTCCAGCTCAAATTATAAGCGATTTTGCTTGGAGAATCAAGCACTGTCCTGACAATTATTATAAACTAAATCATTTGGTGCCTATAGATAATTTTCTATTCTATTCACTCTTAAGCATCGAAAAATAGAGGCCCCGAAAGCCTGATTGTAAGCCGTTTTTAAGGGATAAACTTTGAGGGGGAAGGTTTGTACCTTACCCTCTATTTTGTGTTTGAAAGCGCAACAATCCATCAAAGCTTTTTCCCGATCATCATAAGCCAGCGCTGATTAAAATAGATTTTCCCATTATTTTCATAAGGATTAAAGCCTGTTAATCCACTGCCATTTATTTCATCCATAAACCGTTTGGATATGTCTGCGGCTATTTGGGTAGGTGTATTAGTAAGAGCGAGCCAAGCAGATAATGAAACAGGAAGTTCCGTGCAATCCATCGTTGTAATAGGCAAGCGACTATCTTGGAACATTTCTGTAAATTCTTCCTTGCTAAAATTACGCATATGTGAGGGATCACGCAGGGTTTCTATTTCATCTTCTGTATTTCGCAATGCTTCTTCGGCTGCCTCCATATCCATGACAACCAGTTTACCGCCTGTTTTCAATACCCGTACCATTTCTGAAAAACAGCGTTTCGGATTTGGAAAATGGTGAAAAGCAAGACGGGAGATTACAATGTCAAAGCTGTTATCTGAAAATGGCAATTTCTCGGCGTCGCCCTGCACAAAATCTATATTCAAAAGTCTTTGTTTTGCGGCTTCAGCTTTTCCAACAGCAAGCATAGCCGTTGTCATATCAAGGCAGGTCACATTTTCTACAAATGGAGCAAGGGAACGCCCGCAGATACAAGTTCCTGCCGCCACCTCTAAAACGGTATCTGTTTTTTGAGGTTTGACACACGAAATCATGTGTTCCAAGTATTCTTGCTTTGTAAAGTTCATTGATTTTGTTTCGAAATTCTTTGCCTGTTCAGTAAAGGATTTTTGGATTGCCTTTGCATTGGATGAAATCATAAAGCTGTTCCTTTCTTCGGTACAAAAAATGCGGACATATCCGTTTTCTCTAATGTGAGCAGCCGTACTTTTTTCTCAATGCCGCCTGCATATCCTGTCAGGCTCCCGTTTGTCCCGACAACCCGATGACAGGGAATTATGAGGGAAATGGAATTATGCCCCACCGCACCGCCGACAGCTTGTGCGGACATTTTTGAAAGTCCTTTTTGCTTTGCGATTCTTTCTGCGATTTCACCGTAAGTCATTGTTTTTCCAAACGGAATGGTCAGCATAATTTCCCATACGGATTTACGGAAAGGCGTTGTCTGCATACACAGCGGCGGCGTGAAATCAGGTGCTTTGCCGCTGAAATAAATATCCAGCCAGTGAACAGACTGCTCAAATATCGGCAAAGGTTTTTCTTCACATTCTTTTGGGAGCGTATCCCCAAAATATTTTTGCCCGTCAAACCAAAGTCCTGTCAACTCTGTTCCGTTACTGGAAAGTGTGATACCGCCCAAAGGCGAGTCATAGTGACAGGTATAGGTCATACGTTTACATCTCCAAATACTCATTAGAGTCCGCAGGCGCTTCTGTTCTGTCCGTCATTGTATAGCTGCGGACAGGCGTTACAACCGTGATCTTGTAGTCTGCAAAATCATTCATTCTCCCGTGCTTTTGCGCCATACGGTGTGCGGCAAAGTTCCGCCATTTTGAAACACATTCTTCATT
>CALXAZ010000102.1 GCA_944386395.1 uncultured Clostridia bacterium | reverse complement strand
GTATCGTTGAAATAAAAAGCATATCCCGTGAAGCCGGAGCACGCACAAAGATGGCAGTATGCTCAAACGATGAGAACGTTGATCCAATAGGGGCCTGCATAGGTCAACGTGGCTCCCGGGTGGAAACTATTGTAGAGGAGCTAAAAGGTGAAAAAATTGATGTCGTAAAGTACAGCGAGGATCCGGCAGAATATGTCGCCGCCGCTCTCTCCCCTGCCAACGTGCTCAGCGTTGATGTGCTCGAGGACGGAAAAAGCTGTCGTGTAATCGTGCCCGACGATCAGCTCTCTCTCGCTATAGGGCGCGAAGGTCAAAACGCCCGTCTCGCCGCTCGTCTGACTGGCTACAAAATAGATATCAAGCCCAAATCTCAAGCATAAGGCGGTGCCAAGTGAAAAAAGTACCTATGAGGCAATGTCTCGGATGTCGCGAGATGAAACCGAAAAAAGAGCTTATCCGTGTGGTAAAGGCTCCTGATGGTAGCATTTCTATAGACACCAAAGGCAAAAAACCAGGTCGAGGCGCATATATCTGCTACGACCAGAGTTGTTTAAAAAAAGCTATAAAGTCAAAAGCTATCGAGCGCGCTTTCTCCTCCCCTATTTCTACAGAAATTTATTCTCAGCTTGAGAGCGAGCTTGCGCAGTCTGAGACAGAAAACAATGGATAACGAAAATATTCTACGTCTTTTGGGTCTTGCTTATCGCGGACGCAATCTTGAAATTGGTGAAGAGCCTGTGTATGCGGCTATTATCTCAAAAAAGGCACGTATCGTATTTGCTGCCAAGGACAGCTCTGCCAATACCATTACCCGACTTAAGACCCGTTGCACCGCTGCCAGCATTCCCTTTTACATCCTTCTATATTCAAAATCAGAGCTTGGTTTTGCGCTTGGTCGGGGCGAAACCTCTATGGTTGCTCTTACAGACGCAGGTCTATCCCTCTCGGCAATGGAACAGCTTAACATTCTCCAAGAATATCAGGAGACTGTTCAAAAGCTCCAGGGTATAAAAAAGAGAAAATCTATGAAGTATAAACAACACAAAAAGAAGTAAAGCGCCCGGAATTCCGGGATAAACCACGCAAATTTACGGAGGTGGCTATTTTAATGAGTAGTTTTGCAAAATACAGGGTACACGAGGTGGCAAAGGACTTCGGTCTCTCTTCCAAAGATATATCCCAGATACTTACCAAATATGCCGAGACCCCGAAGAACCACATGCAGGTTCTCTCTGATGCAGAGTTGAATATTATCTTTGACTACCTGACTCTGCACAATCAGGTGGACAACATCGAAGAATATTTTGCCTCTCTTACCAAAAAGGATGATCCACAGGCAGACAGCTCTGCCAAAGGTTCGTCTCCAGCAGTCGAAGCAAAGCAGGAGACAAAGCACGCCGAAAAGAACACCTCCACCGATGTAACTCCTCGGAAATCAAAGCGTGAGGTCCGTGTTATCGATACCCGCAGTGCTGCAGTAGATCTTTCAAAATACGATGATAGAGTAGAAAACCTTGTCCCTGAGAAAGCTCAAAAGCTTGGCTCCGGCAAAGAAAAAATTAGAAAAGGCTCGGATAACCGTAGGCAACAACAGAGTTCCAAGCGCCGTCAGGAAGAACAGGAAAAAATGCGCCGCCTTCAGGAACAAAGGAAAAAGGTACAGCTCAAAGTCTCTATTCCGGACGAAATATCAGTTGGTGAGCTTGCCCAACGTCTGAAAAAAACTGGAGCCGAAGTTGTAAAAACCCTTATAAAGCTTGGAATAATGGCTTCGGTTTCACAAATAATAGATTTTGACACCGCAGCACTTGTCGCAATGGAATTTGATGCGAAAGTAGAACATGAGGTTCATGTCACTATTGAGGAACAATTGATAGACGACTCTGTTGATGCTGATGAGGATCTTGTTCCACGCAGCCCTGTTGTCGTTGTTATGGGTCATGTTGACCACGGCAAAACCTCTCTGCTTGACAGAATACGTCGGTCTAATGTAGCAGCGGGTGAAGCTGGAGGCATTACGCAGCATATAGGAGCTTATATGGTAGAATATCAGGGTAATAACATTACTTTCCTTGATACGCCCGGTCATGCTGCATTTACCTCGATGCGTGCCAGGGGTGCAAATGTAACAGATATTGCCATTCTTGTTGTCGCCGCAGATGATGGTATAATGCCGCAGACAGTCGAAGCAATTAACCATGCCAAGGCTGCTAACATACCGATTATTGTCGCTGTAAATAAGATGGACAAAGTAGAAGCTAACCCTGACAGGGTTATGCAGCAACTTACAGAGTATGAGCTTGTTCCAGAGGAATGGGGCGGCGATACTATTGTATGTAAGGTTTCTGCGCAAACAGGAGAGGGAATCGATAATCTTTTGGAAATGCTGTTACTAACGGCTGAAATGCGCGAGCTCAAGGCAAATCCAAACCGTCATGCACAGGGCGCTGTTATCGAGGCACGTCTTGATAAAGGTCGCGGACCCGTTGCAACTATATTGATACAGAATGGTACGCTCCATCACGGGGATATTATCATCGCCGGAAAAGCTGTTGGTCGCGTCCGTGCTATGACCGATTATAACGGTAAACGTATAGAATCTGCAGGACCGTCTACTCCTGTCGAGATTATTGGTCTTTCCGAGGTTCCAGAAGCCGGAGACAGCTTCCATGCTGTTGAAGATGAGCGTATGGCACGTGAACTCGCAGAAGAACGCAGATTTAAAGAGCAAAATGCCAATGCAAGCTCAGCTACAAAAGTCACGCTTGACGATCTGTTTGCACAGATAAAAGAGGGTGAGATAAAGGATCTCAATATAATCATTAAGGCTGATGTGCAGGGCTCTGCCGAAGCAGTTAAGGCGTCGCTTGAAAAGCTGTCAAACGATGAAGTTCGGGTAAAGGTTATCCACAGTGCAGTTGGTGCAATTAACGAGTCTGATATTCTTCTTGCCTCTACTGCCAATGCCATTATAGTCGGATTTAACGTGCGTCCGGATGCATCTGCCTCCGAGAATGCAAAGCGTGCAGGAGTTGACATAAGGCTATACCGTGTGATTTATGAGTGCATCGAAGAGATCGAAGCTGCGATGAAGGGTCTGCTTGCTCCAAAGTTCCGAGAGGAAGTGCTGGGTCAGGCAGAAGTCCGTCAAGTATTTAGAGCTTCAAACATTGGAACCGTCGCAGGATCGTATGTAACAAGCGGTAAGATCGTGCGTAACGCTCAGATCCGTCTTGTGCGAGATGGTATCGTTGTCCACGAAGGTTCTATCGCTTCTCTTAAACGTTTCAAAGACGATGTGCGCGAGGTTGCGCAGAATTACGAGTGTGGAATAAGTATCGAAAACTTTACAGATATAAAAGAAGGCGATATTATTGAGGCATTCGAGATCGTAGAGATAGAAAGATAAAAACAAATTGGGATTTGCCATGCTTTCCTTTTGGTTGGCATGGCAAATTTTAAACTGATTTATTTCATCTCGGAAAGGAAATCAAAATGCCCAGATTAGACAGAATTAACGAAGAAATAAGGCACATTATGCCAGATCTTCTGAGCACAGTCAAAGATCCACGAATAAGGGGTATGGTAAGTGTTACCCGTGTGGATGCGACGGCTGATCTCAAGCAGGCAAAAATATATATAAGCGTTCTCAATGACGAGGACACCCCAATAGTTCTCAAGGGGCTAAAATCTGCGTCCGGATATCTGCGGCGAGAGCTTGGTCATAGTCTCCAGCTCCGCAATACTCCCGAGCTATTTTTTATTGCCGATGATTCAATTAAACGGGGAGCTCATATCCTTGATATCCTGAATTCTATCGATATCTCTGAGGAGGACGAAGATAACAATGATAATAACGATAGATGAAGCAGCTCAAGCTCTCTCTTCAGCAGACAATATATTAATAATTACTCATAAAAATCCGGACGGAGATACCTGTGGTTCGGCTTCAGGACTTTGCTATGCGCTACGCCTCTGTGGAAAAACTGCATATGTACTTGAAAATTCTACAAATACTCCACGGCTTCTTCCCTATACCGAACCCTTCAAGCCTACATCTGGATTTAGCCCTGAGTTTATCGTAACCGTGGACATCGCGGACACTTCCCTCTTTACAAAAGAGGCAGAACTATTTTCTGACACTGTCGATCTTTGTATAGACCATCATGTTTCAAATAAGCTATATGCAAAAAACACACTGCTAGACCACACTGCTGCCGCATGTGCAGAGATAATATATAATGTTATTCTTGCCCTTGGCACAAAAATTACCCAGGAAATCGCCTTCTACCTGTATACCGGCATATCAACAGACACCGGATGCTTTAAATATTCCAACACCACACCTCAGACGCACCGAATAGCAGCTGATTTGATTTCCCTCGGCATAGATTTCAGCAGCATAAATAACCTTTTTTTTGAAATACAGAGCCGGGAACGATTTGCAATAGAAAGTATGCTCCTGTCTAGTATTGAATATCTATATGATGGCAAAGTAGCTATCGGTTTTGTCACAAAAAAGATGATTGCAGATTCCGGAGCTGACCCCGATGATGCAGGTGGTCTCTCTTCCCTATTGCGGCGCATTCAAGGAGTTGATATTGGGGTAACAATAACAGAGAAAGAGGATGGAGAATGGAAATTCTCCATGCGCACCAGTGAAAATGCAGATGCGTCTAGGATATGCTCTCACCTGGGAGGCGGGGGACATCCTCGTGCCGCAGGTTGCTCATATACTGGTTCTGCAGAGGATGCTCGTGCCGCTATCCTTGACGCAATAGAAAGAGAGTTCGCCTATGGCTCTTAATGGCATAATTATCGTTGATAAACCAGCCGACATAACTTCCCACGGCGTAGTTTCACGTCTCCGCCGCATACTTTCTACAAAAAAAGTTGGTCATGGCGGAACTCTTGACCCTATGGCAACCGGAGTGCTTCCTATTTTTATAGGTAGGGCTACCCGTGCATCGTCAATGCTCCTTAACTCAGATAAAGCATATACAGCAGGATTTATTCTGGGGCTTACTACGGATACACAGGATACAAGCGGCACTATTCTAACCAGATCAGATTTTATTCCGGACGAGATGATGGTCCGACAAACGCTTCCTGCGTTTGTCGGTCATCAAAAGCAAACTCCTCCAATGTATTCAGCAATAAAAATCGATGGTAAAAAGCTCTATGAGCTTGCCAGAGAAGGGAAAGAAATTGAGCGTCCCGTCCGTGACATTGAAATTTATCAGATAAACTATCTTGGCTATCTAAATGGTGAGTTTAAAATACATATTTCGTGCTCTAAAGGAACCTATATCCGTACTCTTATCCACGATATAGGCGCTTTTCTCGGCTGTGGAGCCGTGCTCTCTTCGCTGCGAAGGACTGATACAGGCAGCTTCTCCGAAAAAGATTCTGTGAAGCTGGATGATATCGAAATAGCGGTAGAACGGGGAGATTTCTCTTTTCTCCGTCCGGTAGACAGCATTTTTATGACATATAA